>JAQTQJ010000037.1 GCA_028712255.1 Candidatus Omnitrophota bacterium | reverse complement strand
CTGCCTGTCTTTGGATCAAAAACCGCACCTCCACTCATTCCGCCAGCGCTGGGAACGCTAATTTGTATAATTCGAGTCTCTCGCGCATTCGTGGCTGGAAGAATCGCACTAACAATTCCACTATAAAAAGTAGGCTGAATGGTTCCTCTATTTGATTTGGTGAACAAAAACATCTCTTTTCCATATGGATAACCTCCAACCACGACTTGGTCTCCTACTCCTAATTTACTTGAATTACCAAAACGAACAATAGGTATTTCATATGGGATCTCTTTAGTATTTTTTGCAGCACAAATAAGAATCGCTAAATCAACATAACTATTAACTTGATTAGTACGTGGATCCACATATCTTAAAGCTCGCTGGATAGGATATGGAATACAAATGAGAACGCCGGGCCTACTAGTCCGTGAGAGTATATATCCTTTAGACTTATTCTCTATGAGCGCTTCAACGACATGAGCACATGTCACCAGCTTTCCGTCCCCTGTCTGAATTGCTGTACCAACAATATTCATTAAGTATTTTTCAGCTTCTGGCTCCTTCAAAGAGATCATTGGTAAATAATTCTGATCTCTGGCTAGTGGTTCAAAAGGCAGGATGCCTACTGGCAAAATACTTCGTCCAACCTGCCACGTAACAGTTTTCCTTCCAAGTGAACCCCATCGTATATTTTTGGTTTTATCTTGGTATTTTCCCATTTTCTGTCACTAAGCCATTAATACCTCTTTTTTAAATAACGGTTTACTTTAAACTTTCTAAAATAAGGCTTTGAACGAACATCGTTCATTAAATCCCAATAACAATTTTTTGCGAAATTATTTTTTACTTCCGCTGGAAAGGTATAGTGATATTTTCGGGGGTGTTCAGTACCTTCATAAACAACAGATCGTTGAAATTCAGGCTGAAGATACGCATAGATGCCCCACCTTATATTATTAAGAAATTCTGAAATAGTACTACTATGATAAATTAAGACATCATTGTGGAATCTTTCATAAAATTCATCAAGAATTAATAAGGCATCTTCAAAAGCGATCTCTTTGCGATTCCTTTTGAATATTTCCATTAACTCATTGGCAACGCCAGATAACCTCGAAAAATTGTGTTTTGAAATATTTCCACATATTTTAATAAATTCTATTCTTTTAATTGATAAGTCTATATTAGTATCGATAGAGGGTAACCATACCTCAACTTGCGCCTCTTGCTCAAGCCAATCAACAAATTCCTTAATTGCTAAGGTTAAACCTTTTATTGAATCGTTTTTATTGAAATTCGGCGATTCGCAAATAGCTCTAATAGCTCCCGAATATGACTGCTGTTCATCAAGAACCTTCTTATCTGAGCGAGAAAGAAAATCTAAAAGAATAATGTTGAAATATTTTTGATGAGTCATAGATTTAAAACTAATATTACAGTTGGGGTCATTTCCTAACAAGTCCATAATTTCATAGTTGACCATATCGTCAATAAGTTCCTTAGCGGCTTTTAAAAATATTACTTCCTTTTCAGTGTCAGTGAATTTCATGATTTTATAGTTTTTCTATATTCCCTTTATTAATTCGTCAAGAGAAACACTTAAAGCTTTTGCTATTCCCGCCATGGTTTGAATTGTAGGATGCTTTGATTCCCCAGATTCAATCTTAACAACTGTAATAAAAGAAATATTGGCGAGACGGGCTAGCTTCTCTTGTGATAAACCCTTTTTATTACGTAATTGTCTTATTTTTTGGGCAAACATTTGCTTGACTTTCCTGATGATAACTTATAAAATCTTATATATAAATATATATTAATAGGAACCACTCAATAACTAATGTTAGTTTACTACAAAAACAGTCTTTTTCAAATCAATTTCCGCCCATTGAAATATCAGTTTTCTTTTGGTAAAATTTTGCCCCGCGTTTCTCAAGTATTATTCGCGAGAGGCTCGGTAATGCCGCGCAGGGGAAGATTTTAGCGTGTTGAAAGCGGCATAGCGGACAACCGCTCTTTTTTAAATACTTGATTTGGACGCAAACGGCTGGCGGCTGCCCGCACCCAGCCGCCAGCCGCAAACGAGCCGAACACGCACAAAGATTAGCTGGAAGTGAGCGGCCAAGCGAACGCCAAAGGAGCCCTGCCCCAAGGCAGGGCGACTGATGCACGGGAGATACGGGAGCCGCCCAAGCGGCGATGCCTATTAAGATAGATTATTTTATTAACAGGTCTTTCTGGAGACAGGTTCTAACCTTATTCAGTAAGGACCACCAAGAGTGATAGGGTGCTGCTTCAAGGACAGGACGGAAGGTACATTCCGTCGAAAAATTGAGGCGGCGCTCTTTTAAAATACATTCCTTTCACCAATCTTTTTGTCCTTTGCATTTTGAAAAATATGAGGTTTCAAAATGTAAAGGACGGATTCTAAATTTCCCCCAAGGAGGCGTTAAGATGGAATACTTCCTCTACGCTCGTAAATCCACTGATGAAGAAGATCGGCAAATTCTTTCTATTCAAGCTCAGATAACCGAAGTTAGAGAATACGCAGCAAAAGAAAAACTCGAGGTTGTTAAGGAGTTTATTGAATCTCGAACAGCCAAAGCGCCTGGCCGACCTATCTTCAATGAAATGATCTCTCTACTTGAACGTGGCAAAGCCGAGGGCATAGTAGCTTGG
>JAQTQJ010000036.1 GCA_028712255.1 Candidatus Omnitrophota bacterium | reverse complement strand
GTCGAGACGAAGCCCTTGCCGCGCGCAACGAACAGTGAGCACGGCGAGGTGGATCGACAGACAGGACCCGCGAGTTTGTTTAAGTAAAAAGGGCTGAACGGTTAAGTCCAGCCCCCTGCATAACATAGTCTACCAAAAACTAATCTCCATATACTGTCGTAGTATATGTTCCGTAAATTCCCAAGAAGTTATCTGCGTGGTAATCAACATATTTGACTGTCGTGATACCACCATTCTGAATCGCTTTTTCAAGACTTGCATCACCTGTAGCAACAAGAGTAAGAATGGAATTTGCTTGTGCTGTCCCAATCTTTGTGTACTTAATGTCTTTACCATCACCCATCATATATGGGACCTTTACCCCGGTATATAAACCTCCTAGGGGATACATGCTAGCACAACCAGATATCAAAAATATCATTACAAACATCCCCGCTAAAAATACTATATTCTTTTTCATTTCTTCCTCCTTTCAATTTATGTTTATCAATAACTGCTTATTTCTTTTCCTTATCTAACACTACAGTTATGTTTGGCGTATCAATTTCTTTTGAACCCGGAGACAAAAGACCAAGCCACGGCACAAGCCAAATCCAGCCGAAAATAATATCTACTACTCCTATCCCGCTCATCGTAGTTGACAGCATCCTAGTTGCCGTATAATAACCATCACATTTCACCATAACTGAAGCATCCCTATTTCTAGGAACCTTCGTTTCTGCCCTACCTGTTCCAATTAAGTCTCCATTTATATAAATCTTTGCATCGGGTTCAGAAGCTACTATACTTACTTTTTGAGTATGAGGAACGAATGTTGAACAACCTGCTATTGAAATAACAAGAGCAACTGAAACAAATACTTTGATTGTCTTCATAACTCCCCCATTTTAATAAAAATAGAAGGCAATCCCCTTTACTTAGAGAATTGCCTAAATATGTAATTTATATCCATTAAGCACCTTTGTGGTTATGAAGAAATGATACTACTGTAATTCTAGAATAGCAAGTAAATTATTAACTAATATAATTGTAGGATTAAGAACAAAAAGTATCTCCGGGTAACTGGCGAGACAAAACCCTTGCCGAGGGGTGACGCTGAAGAGGGGCATCCCCGTTCCGAGGACAAACATGTCCGCAGGAATGGGGAGACTTCAGCGGCAGGACCCCGAGAATTCATTACAAACAAAAAAGGCGCTGATTTCTCAAGCGCCTTTTCCTCGTAGCATAATACTAAAACTTGCCTGTCTAAATAGAAGAAAGTCTTTTTCGTTTCTTTGGCAGTTTCTGAATAGCTATTATATCATTTTGTACTAACTGGGCATTTGCAATTCTTACGTTTGATGGCAAATTTGGATTTTGCTCATAAAGCATTTTCGTACTTTCCAACCGCCTCAAATGAAACGAAAGCGGATCAATTGGTCTTTTTTCTATACGCTTAAGAATCTTCTTAAGTTTTTTGTTCATCTTACGCTTCTGCAACACTATGCAGAACCTCCGAAATAAAGGTTTGATACTTGATGCCTAATTTCTGCGCCTTTTGCTTAATATGTTCTAAGTCGTAGCTATTCACGCGGATATTCAAGACGGCGTCTTTTTTTCTGGCCTCAAGCGCAGAGGCTATTTCAGCGAATTTTTCTTTGCTTACACTAACATATTCCCCTCTTAACAACGCATCCTCAGCAGCTTTTTCTTGCTTGGTCAATTTGATTTTTCTCATTAGATATCTCCTTTTTATAAAGTTTTGTATATTTACGACTCGGATATAAAGTCTTTAGAAATAAGTGCGTTTCCGTTTCAACGCAAGGAACTAACCAAATATAGTTTCTATATTCAAAAAGCAGCATTTGCTGATTTTGCCTGTGCGGGTTATCTTTTAAATCTATAATCTTCGCCGTAACAATTTCTTCAAACGAAACGCCTCTTGTGCGTTTCAACCTTTTACTCTTCAGCAAATTCCATTTAAATCCCTTCATTAATTCTTTACGCAATGGATTGTATATACAATTGTATATATATCTATAACTTTTGTCAAGTTATTTATTTCCTTTGCGCGCCTCCTTCCTGTCATAATTGACGTAGAAAGAAGTGGAATCTAACATGGATTAAACCTATTCAATTACCCCTCGTTATACCTGTTTATTTTACACTTCGTCAAACCTGTATGAGAAGCCATATTGTGCAGTTTACCCCTCGTTCGACCTGTATTAGAAACTATATTAAGGTAGCCTCGGGGTAAATAAAAAAACCGCTACTGAACTTAATCAATAGCGGTTTTTTTATTTAAAGGAGCACTGACCTACTCTCGCATAGCCTTACGACTACACTACCATCGGCCCTGAGGGGCTTAACGGCCGTATTCGGAATGGGAACGGGTGTTTCCCCCTCGGTAAAAGCACTCCAAAGCGTCAACAACTACATACAGATTTTATGTGAGCAAAAACTACTTATCCAAATAACCCAAGTGGAACAAAAATAAGGACAAGCCGGTTGGCCGATTAGTACGTATTAGCTTAAATCCTTACGGATCTTACACTTTACGCCTATCAAGGTCGTAGTCTACGACCGGCCTACAGAGTCTTGCGACTCAGGGATATCTAGTCTTGGGGGGGGCTTGGCACTTAGATGCTTTCAGCGCTTATCCCTTCCGAATATAGCTACCCGGCCTTTGCCCTTGGCAGGACAACCGGAAAACCATAGATTCGTTTCTCTAGGTCCTCTCGTACTGAAGAGAACTCCCCTTCAAATATCCTAACGCCCACACCAGATAGAGACCGAACTGTCTCACGACGTTCTGAACCCAGCTCGCGTACCCTTTTAACCGGCGA
>JAQTQJ010000035.1 GCA_028712255.1 Candidatus Omnitrophota bacterium | reverse complement strand
GTGCTTTCAAGATAATCTCCCCTGCTTCTCTAAGCAAATTTGAAATACTTTTTCCTTTTGGATTAATTACGCCTGAACGAATCAAGCCCTCTATTTGTGCAAGAACGATACTTTTCATCAACATCCTAAATTTATTAATTTCTTTAAATAAACAAGAGGCTTCTTTGTCTGTAAGTTCATTATTCTTCATATTTTAATAGACTATTTAACCTGCATATAAAATTAAAGACGGCTCTATTATTCAGAAACCGTCCCTCGAATTGCGACGTTAAAACAATAAGCTCTAATTACTGAACTTTTTGTGTTTCCGATCTGCATGTTAACTCAAAGCCTCAATCTATATTTTGAGCAGTTAAGAACACTGCTTTAGAAAGTGCATCAAAGAAATCTTGGTAAGGCTCCGGAGTATCTACTGATTTTATGCCAAATTGAGCATTCGCCCTTACTAGTAGCTGTTTATCGTTCTTCGACCTCACAATTACTGTCATCTTTAAAATTTGGGAACCTACAAATTTAGTACCGGTTATAATGCCTAATTCATCGTCAGCTTTATTAACCACAAATTCCAGATCCTGCATAGTGGCAATTACGCTACGCATCATCTTACCTTTGTCACTCGTGTCAAAAGACCTTGTTTGAATACTCCTTAATTTAAGCTGATTCGCGCTAAGATCAAGAATATGTTCTACCGGGGTTGTAGCGCAACCAGAAACCAGAATCATTACGGGGAATACTAAACAAAATATTTTATGCTTTAAAAACATCATATTTTATTTGCCTCCAGAAATATAGATTTAGATAATTTTTCAAAAAAACCCTGGTATATTTTAGGGTCATTAATTGTCTCTAGTCTTGATACTTGCTGCATTTGATTAAAAATAACTCTTTGGAAAGTAACCCTGACAACAATCTTATTCCCCTCTAAATTCAGCCTGGTTACACAAGACACTAGAACTGACTGAACGGCATCAGTCATTGCCATCATATTAGAGGAAGATCCGGCCGCGGCACATAAAATATCGGCAAAAGCAGCCATTGCGATTTGCCCGGGTACAGTAGCATCCCGTTCTTTGGACCCAACAATTACCCCTAAATCATTCTCAATTTCAGTTAAGGTAAAACCCATATCCTGGAGGACATTGGCAGTAGCCAAAAGAACTTGCAGTTCATTCTTTGTATCAAATTGCCTTGATTCAATTTCTCGGTTTTTTAAGCTGTCAGGAGAAAGCTTTAAAGCATCCAGTCGAGTAGTAGTAGCGCACCCGGATAATACCAGGCAAAATAATACAAGGCCTATCCCAGAAGACAGAGATTTTATTCTCATATTAACTTTTTTTAAAAGCTGGAAGAATGATACGCAAAATCACGGACCTTTTGATCCTTATCAAATTTAACAACAACTGTAAGTGTTCTCTGGGAAGTTGATTGCGAACCAGAGTTCCCAGAACCACCGACACCCACTACTAACAACCAAATCCCTGCGCCACTTTCACTATGCGAATAGGAAACATCGGTAGCTATCTTATCATATACCCAAACTTCTCTTCTTTCCTCATCAGTAGTAACCATATTTGGGGATCCCAATGCTTCAACAACTTGAGACGACGGCATACCTATTTTGATTTCTTTTTGGACTTTACCTACAGTCATCCTATCGGCATTGTTATTCTGAGTGAGTTCCGCATGGCGAGCAGCAGAGGCACAGCCAGAGAGCAATAATATTGATATAACTATAGACAATATTTTTTTCATAAATCCTCCTTTTTTATCAAAAAAATAGGACAGATATATTTTATAGAATCTGTCCTTAGAATTTACTCTTTTCAGCATTATGTCCTTTCGGAATATTAGCTATATTCTACTACCGTGACTTTTCTTGTCAACCTAAAATCCACCTATATGGAAGGTTTGGCCATGATTTCAAAGAAAACTAGCGGGTGACTGGCAAGACAAAGCCCTTGCCGAGGGGTGACGCTGAAGAGGGCATCCCCGTTCCGAGGACAAACATGCCCGCAGGAATGGGGAGACTTCACCCGAGGCCTCATTACAAACAAAAAAGGCGCTGATTTCTCAAGCGCCTTTCCTCGTAGCATAATGCTAAGACTTGCCTGTCTAAATAGAAGAAAGTCTTTTTCGTTTCTTTGGCCGTTTCTGAGTAGCTATTATATCATTTTGCACTAACTGGGCATTTGCAATTCTTACGTTTGATGGCAAATTTGGATTTTGCTCATAAAGCATTTTCGTACTTTCCAACCGCCTCAAATGAAACGAAAGCGGATCAATTGGTCTTTTTTCTATACGCTTAATAATCTTCTTAAGTTTTTTGTTCATCTTACGCTTCTGCAACACTATGCAGAACCTCCGAAATAAAAGTTTGATACTTGATGCCTAATTTCTGCGCCTTTTGCTTAATATGTTCTAAGTCATAACTATTCACGCGGATATTCAAGACGGCGTCTTTTTTTCTGGCCTCAAGCGCAGCCGCTATTTCAGCAAACTTTTCTTTGCTTACGCTAACATATTCCCCTCTCAATAACGCATCCTCAGCAGCCTTTTCCTGCTTAGTCAACTTGATTTTTCTCATTAGATATCTCCTTTTTATAAAGTTTTGTGTATTTACGGCTTGGATATAAAGTCTTTAGAAATAAGTGCGTTTCCGTTTCAACGCAAGGAACTAACCAAATATAGTTTCTATATTCAAAAAGCAGAATTTGTTGATTTTGCCTGTGCGGGTTATCTTTTAAATCTATAATCTTCGCCGTAACAATTTCTTCAAACGAAACGCCTCTTGTGCGTTTCAACCTTTTACTCTTCAGCAAATTCCATTTAAATCC
>JAQTQJ010000034.1 GCA_028712255.1 Candidatus Omnitrophota bacterium | reverse complement strand
CTTTCCGGCCGGTATATTTACCTACATAAGGAGTTAAAATTTGAAGAGCATCATCATTAAGTTTAAATACTGTTTCTAGCGATAAAGGAACCTTAAGTGGATTAGCCGATAATTCCGCTGAAATAAGCCCCTTTTCATCCAGCTTAGCCTCAAAAACAGCCTTGGCGACAGCATCTGGTTTGGTTGATAAATTAGTAATCCGTAGATTTATATTATTTATAGAGGTAGCGAAATTAGGATTAACCGAATAGTCGGTAAAATTAACCGTTGAGCCGCTTAAAGTAATCAGGTCAACAACTACTATCGGTAAAGGCTTGGGTTTCTCTGCTTCTGGAGGTTTTTGGCTGACCGGTTTTTCCGGCTGGGCTTTAACTTTTCCTGGCGCCGGAATTTCCACCGGAACTAGCTTTAACAGGTTAATCTCCATATTTTCAGAAAGTACGGCATTAACCTTAAGCCCTTCTGCACCCAGTGATTCAACGCGGTAAATCTTTTTAAATAGACTTAAGAAACTAAAATCGCACCAGGAACGGTCAAGGCTAAGCATTAACTGTTTATTATTATCTTTGATTTCAAGGCCTTTGATATTAAGGCGCAACAGGAATGGATTAAAAAGGATGGTACGGACTTTAACCGGGGTTTTGAGGATCTTAGTGGCTTGCCAGCTGGCTATCCAAGGCGAAATTAACGGCACCAAAACCAAGCTTAGGAGAAAATAAAAAGCGAATATACCGGCTATAACCTTGGCAGTAATTTTTAAGATCTTTTTTAGAATACGCATAATGAACCCTTAACGTTTCTAACTATGGATTCTATTTTACTACAACCACTTAATACGTCAACACTATTAGAGGTTTACCTCTAACCCTTTCAGGACATTTATTTACACCTGCTTCCATCGATCTTATATTATTCTTACTTTCTAAAGAAAGAAACGCCTATTTCGCCTTTTTTCTGCCTTTTTTCCCCAATAAGAAATCCCAAGCCCTTGCGAGCCTGGGATCTCTTATTACCCTTAAACTACTCAACCTTAGGCAATAACCTTATCAAATTCCTCTATGGTAATCGCCGGAAAACTGGTGAAAGCAATATTAGTCAACTTATTTAAGGCAATCGAAGCCTTCATTACTTCGGCAACTGAGGGAAAATCAGTAATCAGGACAATATCATATTTACCCAGAAGAGCATACATCTGGTTTACCTTTCCGCCGGCTTTTGATATTTCATCAAGTGCCTTTTTGGTCCTGTCGGCCGAAATACCTTCCATTCCCTCCTTGGTGTACTTTCCGTACATAAAGAACTTTGCCATTTGCCACCTCCTTTTGTCTGAATAAGTTTATAAGCTTATCAAGCGTTCGATACTGTAAAACCCGGCCACCGTAACATAACAGCCAAGTTCCGGTATATAATTTAAATAAAGCTTTACCCGATCCCCTGAACGATACTTAGTTTTTACGTGCGGCGGGTATAACACTACCGGCACTTCATTAGAATACATACCAAAAAGAATTTTAATCTGACTTAATGGATAGCTGCCTTTCTTAACGGACTCAATCTCTATAGTAAAATACCCATTGGCATTAATTGATCCGGAATTTTCCCGTCCCTCCGTGCTTACGGCTATAATTTTCCCAACTATAACCAGCTCGGCAAGATTTCTAATTTTTTTAGCTGCAGCATCCGCTTGCTGCAGATCAGAACCTTCAATGATTATTTGCAATAGCTTATCGCTCAATTCTTTCAATTCTAAACTGCTATCAACAGATACAGAAACGCTTTTCGCTTTTTTCTCATTTTTCCAATGATTATAGAATAAATAAACGGCTGTAAAACTTAGGATCAAAGAAACAACAACAATTATGGTATTTCCGTCTTTTTTCCGAATTATCACTTATAATCCCCAACAGTTAACCGCTATTTCCCTTTTTTAATCTCAATTATAACTAGCCCTAAACACCAAACACTTCCAATCACCAGGTATCCAACCAAGGCATACTCAAAAATAAAACTAAAAATATTTTCAGGAAATAATAGTTTAAACAAAAGGATAGTTATGGGAATACCGAGAATAAACCACAAATAAAGCATGATATTCCAAAAACGCCATTTTTTGTTGCAACTTTCGCACCTTAAAAATTTATTATTGCTTGTATATAGGTCACTTCTAGAGATCTCCTCACCGCAACGAAGGCATTTAGAATAATATTTGGTGAGCTCTAAATCATCTGCTTCGGGATCTAAGTTATCATCCATTATCTTTGAATACCTCTACAGAGTATTTTACTTACAGCAATTGCTTGCGCTCTTAGCAATTTTGGCAATTATTCCATTCATAACAAAACAAACCAGAGCAGTGAATATAACCACGTTATCGGGCCAGGGAAGAATGTCAAACGCCGCCGCTAGAAGCAGCAATATCCCAACACCGGTTAAAATTGAGTTACACACGCACGTATTCTTGTTTTCCATCTGAGCCTCCTTTTTGAGATTAACTTAAATTATTATACATCCGATTAAGCAAAAATCCCAAGTCATTTTTTGGTGACCTTACCCCTTACACTACACAGTTTGTAAGTTGAATTTAAGCAGTGAACCCTAACTCTTGTTCTTTTATGTGGTATAAATGAAAAACCGCTAAAGAATCTTTCTTAGCGGTTTCTTAATTTAGTTAAATTTTACTTCTATTCCTTAAGCTTGGGAAGAATATCGTGGCAGCCTTTAAAACTAAACCCTTCTTCCATACTAACTAACTTAAAGAACTCACATTCCATGCAATAATTTAACTTTTCAACAATTGATCTTTGAACTTTGCCATCGCAGATTGTACTTGCTATAGCCCAACAAACACGCCCGGCATTAATTCCGCCATTAAATCCATTAGCTACCTGCTCTATTGCTACGGGGCATATTCCAAATTCATGAACATTTGTTCCGCCTGGTTGGCGCCCGCATTTCTTATATTCCCAACAGTTTAGCTTATCCATATCTTGGCCTCTGGCAAAATAATAGCTCTAATTTAAGTATACCATATTTTAAGGGTGTTTATCTTGCCTCAAACCGATAACATTTTGGATATAAGTGATCAAAACTAAACAATCGGTTGATTATTTCAATTACAGTTTTATAATGAAAGCATGATGAGTAACCTGCAGAAATGGCTTCTAATCGGGGCAGTATGGTTAACAGCAATCAGCTTGTTTATGTCGGGACTACAGAGATTTAGGCCGACATCTGTCACTAATGCTATTGTTGATACGTGGACCGGGGAGATAAAGTAATACC
>JAQTQJ010000033.1 GCA_028712255.1 Candidatus Omnitrophota bacterium | reverse complement strand
GGTAGTAATCAATGCCTCCCAAATACCCCCGACTAAAGCCGAAGCATCCACTCTGCCGCCTAATTCCTGAATTTTCATAAAGGCTTTAATCATGCCTGTAACTGTTCCTGTAAGCCCCAGCAGAGTAGAGATGCTGCCAATAACAGCCAGGCCGCGTAAATTCCTATCCAGCTGGCGGATAATTTTAGAGCCTGCTCGGGAAATCAGCTTTTCTTTCTCCTCCTGCCCTCTATGCCGGATATGGATACCGACAGCCAGAATATGGCCAATCGGGTCGCCTGCCTTCTCACAAAGTTTCAATGCGCTTTCTGGTTCCCCTTCTTTTAAAAGATTCTTTACCTTAAGGCATATATTAGGGGTTCTTATCCTTGCGCGGTAGAAATAATGGGATCGATCCAGAAGAATAGCTACGGATATTATGGAACATAACAATATCGGCCACATCAAGGGCCCGCCTTTCAAAAATAAGTCCAACATAATTTTTTACCTCCTCTTCCCGGAGGGCAGGAGAAATTATCTCCCGCCCTCACAACTGTCGTCAGAAGCTACCTTTAATTCCTGCGTAGAATGAACGTCCTAATGTTTCATAACCGTAAACTTCCTGATACTCTTTATCAAAAAGGTTTTCAATTCTTCCAAAAGCCTGAAGATTTTTGGTTATATCATAAGCAGCTGCCATGTGCACTGTAGCATAAGCTTTCTGAGTGATAATAGTCTTATTGTAAGAGGCATCCCACGTTGCATCCTTACGAGCACCTACGTAATTTATACCCAAATTAAGATTGGCTTTAGGCAGAAAACCCCAGTTGACATCAAAATTGGCTTGTCTTTTTGGGCGTCTTAACAATTCCAGGCCAGTTTCTTTGTCTTCGGTATCAGTATAAGTAAAGTTGGCTCCGAAAGTGAGGTTTTCCAACGGTTTAATCTTTGCTCCGACTTCAAACCCCTTAGTTATTGCCTTACCTACATTAAGATATTTTGAATTGGAAATATCTAACATATTCCTGAAATCATTATGGAAATATGTTAGATCAAAAGATAATTTATCTTTGAAAAAATTCTGTTCAAAACCGAAATCGTAACTCTTACTCTCTTCCGCTTTTAAATTTACATTGCCGTATGTCGAATCATATAGTTGATAAAGAGTTGGTGCTTTAAATCCTGTGCCCAAATTTCCCTTAAGGCGTGTGCCTGTTTCGGTGATAAGGAAAGCTGTGGATATTTTATAGGTAGTTTCGGTTCCAAAAATCTCATGATCGTCAATTCTAACCCCTGGAGTAATAAAGAGTCTATCCCAAATCTTTAATTGATCTTGGAAATAATACCCCATATTATCAATGCTCTTTCTGTCTTGTTTGCTTGAATAAGGGCCATACGCGCCATCTGATTCGTAATACGAAGAACCGCTTTCATCTTCGTACTCAAGCCCGGCGGTGAAAATATTCCATTTTACAGGAGAGATATTATGCTGCCATTCGATTTTTTTATTATTCCCCTTATACCAGTCATTGACATATCCATAAACTGAATCCCATTCACGCTTGTCTTTCCTGCGTATATCATGATATGAAAATGACAAAACATGAGTCCACCAGGAATTTATAGATTGATCAAACGCAAACTTCGTGGAAAGATCTTTTGACGAGGAAATATAATTAGACACATCTTGGTTAGCATCGTAGTCAACACCCGTTACAGCATCAACATAATTGACAGATAAACTTAGTTTGGCGTTATCAAGTATCTTATAACCAAGTTTCGTCGAAAGAGCAGTATTGTGGTAAGGATCGTTTTCAGATCCGTTATAAACCTTGGAAATTCCGGAAGAATCTAAGCGCGTAGCCGAGAAAGAATAATCAATCTTATCTATAGCCATACCGCTTAATCCGAAGTGCTCCGTGAATGTGCCGTGCGAACCGCCTTCAAAAGAGGCTTCAACCTTAGGTTTACCCGTTCCTTTTTTAGTAATGATATTGACTACTCCGGCCATAGCATCAGAGCCATAAAGCGTTGACTGCGGCCCGCGCACAACTTCAATCCGCTCAATATTATCAGTCAAAAGATTAGCAAAGTTGAAAGCGCGGCCAGTGGACATCGGATCATTTACTTCTACCCCATCAATCATCACTAGAGTGTGCCCCGAATTTACTCCACGCATAAAAATAGAAGTATCCCCTCCTAATGTACCGGTCTGCATAACGGTAAGTCCGGGTACATCACGCAGGACCGCTTCAACAGTGCGCTTACCGGTTTTTTTAATATTTTCGGCAGTAATAACAGTGGTTGAACTCCCGATTTCAGCCTGGTAGGTTTCCGTTTTTGTAGCAGAAACAATAACATTACCTAAGTCATATTGGATATTAGAAGCTTCTTTTTCTCCAGCATCCGCTATTGACTCTTCCTTAACGCCTGCAGCTTGTGTTTCATCTGCCCAAGCCTGATTAAACGTAAACAAAATTGTCATAAGTATAAAACTCAAAACTTTCTTTTTCATTTCTTCTCCTCCCTCGAGAATACTTCCGTAATAGGCAATCGTCCGGGCTTGCCGGCATACCGTTAGGTTGCCGGGATTACCGTTGCGGGGCAGCGAAAGGGATTACACCTTTACTTCCTCTGCCTATCTGGAAAAATTGTTAAAATTATATTTATACCAACGCCACTCTTTAAACTTTACTTATTTTTTATCACCTCCTCTCTTAATACATCCAGAGACTCTTTAAAGTCTGTTTGCGAAAACACTTCTAGGGTTAATACGCCGCAGTAGTTGCTGTCTTTTAAAAACCGAACTATGCGATTTATCAATACTGCATCAAGATATTTCAGAGACGTGTGATCCTTGTTTCTATTGACGCCATGAAGATGAATAACGCGAGTCGCGCTAAAATATCTTTTTAGGTGCTTTAACGGACTAACCCCCATAATAATAAGGTGACCTATATCTACACAGGTTGAAAAACCATTTTCCAGAATTAAAGTATCTATATAACTAAAAGGATAGCTTAAATTCTCAATAGCGATATTTTGCGGTAATACTAGTTGAAGCCTAGCTATCATTTTTAACGCCTGATTGATCCTGTCTTGCCAAAACTGAATATTCCTTTCGTCCTGTTTTGATAAATTAAGATGTAATATATAAGCATAAGGGTTAAGAACAGATAAGCATTCAATAAGCATCCTTGTCTTTTTTATTGAATCTTTCCTTTTATCCCCTATCGCAGTGCCAAGATCAATATCTAAAGGCAGGTGAACAGTGTATGTTAAATTCCACTTACTGCTGATGCGTTTTAATTCCTGCAGGTCTCTCCGCTTAGGGATGTTCCCTGCATTATCGGTTTTAAACAAAACCAACTCTATATCATCAATTTCCCCTTTTAATTTACGCACATTCGGTAAAATGTCATCAGGGTAAATATATGACGTAGCGCCTATTCTAAACGGTAGTTTTTGATACCACATTTTTTATCTTATTTTTTGCTATAAGGAGTACTAAGCGTATTCTTGAATGTCTAAGAACCAGTGTTTCCAAAAACTTTCCTTGATTATCGGTTCAGCCTTTAAAATTTTAATCGGCCGGCTGAATATCGGCCCATCCACCACTAAAGTATGAAATTCTCCTTTCTCCCCGCAGGGGCAAATACCTCTTTTTTTCAATTCCTCAACTAAGTCTTGGTCAATATAGCGGCCGAGAAATTCCTGGCCCATTATATCTGCCTTGCAGCTGACAATAATTGCCTTAAATCCTGCTTTTAAAAACTCAGCAATAATGTTTTCCGGAGAATTATTCCAAAGCGGCTCTAAGGCTTTAATTTTTAAATCCCCGCAAACCCGCTCAATCCAGCTTTCGTGCTCCAGAAGATAGATATCGCCAAAGACCATTGAGCCGATATCGCTACCCCTTAGCTCAGTAACCGCGGATTTGAATTCTGCTTCGTATTTCTGCATATCCGGGCTGACTTCCCGCTGGGCCAGGGGCACTCCGACTAAATCCGCCTGAAACTTAAGCAGTCTGCCTTCAATCCCATGGAAGCACCCGCGCCTGGATTCCCGCGAGACAAAATTCAAGAGCAATTTTATATCATAACCCTGCTGCATTGCCTTATAACAGGCAAAACAACTGTCTTTTCCTCCGCTCCACGATGATATTGCCTTTAGAT
>JAQTQJ010000032.1 GCA_028712255.1 Candidatus Omnitrophota bacterium | reverse complement strand
ATTTTGAGAGGAATACGGAATTCATTGACATACTCTTATAAAAGTAGTATATTGTATTAGATTGTAACAAACTTTACTATTAATTATGCCTAAAATTCTATTAACTAAAGAAGTAGCACAGATTCTTCGTTTACATGAGGAATATGTGCGTGAGTTGATACGCCAGCGTAAACTAAAGGCCTATAAAGAGGGGAGGCGTGGCGGCTACCGCATTACTATGGAAGCGGTTAACGCTTATATTACTAAGAAACATAGAGAGATGGAGGTTTGCAGGAGATGAAACGGATATATTTATTCGGTAGTTTATTTTCATTTGGTCTAAGCTTTATCATTCACCGCTATTTTCTCCAATTTATAGTTTTCGGTGTAATCCTCGCGATCATCTATATTATTGAAAAAAATAGCTACGATTTCTCAGAGCTCAAGAAAACCATAGAAAAGCATAATGAGTTGATTAAGAAGGATATTGACGAGTTAAAGAAGCAATAAAAATTGCTTTTGTAAACACAATATCTGGAAAGGATTCAATTAAAGAATGAGGAGAGAGAATGTTAAATTTATTTAGAAAAGCATGGAAATGGATATCTAATTTTGAGTGCTTTGAAGGAACGTATTATGGAGATTCTGTTTGTGGTGCGGACCATTTTAGCCCTAATAAGGGAGGATTTTTAGTTGAAATTGAACGTTTGATAAAAAGTATTTTTTGGTTCTTGCCTATGTTCTATTTCATTCTTGGAGTTTCTATCTGGTATATCTTTTCAATGATATTTCCTGAGTGGGTAAGAATTCCTGGTTTGGAAGAAGAGTCTCCTTTTAAGAAACAAAGCGGCTTTAAGAAGTTGCTACCAGCTATTTTTATATCATCTTTAGTTTATTTCGCTGTTTTTGGCGTATATATGTTCTTGAGTCTTATTTTTAATAAAATTACGTTGCGTTATTAATTTTGGGATTAAACAAATGATTGTATGTAAGTATATAAATAGCCAAGGATGTTTGGATATCCTTAAGAATAAAAGACTCAAGGCTTCGGATATTAGATTATTTAATGACCCTTTTGAGTTTTTACCGGGTGTTGATAGGAGTCCTGATATGAGTAAAACGTTTAAACATATACAGGAAGATTTCTTGCCCAGGTTAAATAGTGGCGTTAAACAGGTTGTGACAGATTTTGACGGAAAATTTATTATTAATGATTTTCCCACAATGTTCAAAAGAATAGTTGAGAATTTGGAACCTTCTCTTATAAAAGAAATCGAGAATGGCATTGAGCGCGCTTCAAAAACTACAAGAGTTATTTGTTTTAGTGATCCCAATCTTGTAAACGAACCAGATGAGATATTGCTTTGGTCTCATTATGCGGATAAACATCGTGGTGCAAGAGTATTCTTTGACACTAATGATATTAAGGTAAAGAGTACAAATCTATTTGTTGTTGAATACTCTGTCGATCGCATGAAAATTGACCTTACAGATCTCGGCATGCTCGTTTCTCAATCAGAAGAGGCTTACAAAAACACATTTAAGACTAAGAATATTAGCTGGAAATATGAACATGAGGTTAGATGGATTATCAATATTCTTGAATGTTTTCAGGAGGGTGAGGATTGCTATATTCCGTTATTACCTAATGCAATTAGAAGGATAGATTTTGGTTGTAGATGTGAAAATAATGGTATCCTTTCCGAGATTGCCAATAAAGAAATATATAATCATTTAAAATTATATGAAGCTAAGATTCACAAGTCTAAGTTTTGTTTTGATTATGCTTCTATTCGCTAGTCCATATAGCTTTTAAGGATGGGATATAAAGTAATCTATATTATTATGTGAAAAAATGAAAAGGAGATAGGTAAAGAAGCAATCTCTGAATTGCAATTTAGTTCTTCTTTGTTAGAAGGAGAAAGTATATGAGCATTTTTAGCAAAAAACAAGAAGTTAAGCTCGAAGATTTTTGCCATGATTTTTATGAAAAAAACATACTAAATCCTATTCTACAAGGGATTGATGCCGGAGCGGCTTATTATGATATAGTTAGAAAATCTATCATAGAGGCAGATCAAAGATTTTCTAAGATTACTCTTCAGGAACTCTCTGCCGAGTTGATACCTCTCCGTTTTGAGTTGTTCGCTCTGGCATGGATACATAGGTTTACAGGAAAATTTGCTATTGCTCAAAGCGCGTTCACTAAGCATTACCTCCACGAAAAAGGAAAAAACAATATTTGGAATGGTATGGGACATTACAATAAAGTTATTTCCCATTATATAACCCTTGGGCTCAGTGAAATAAACAAAGATCGTTTAATCAGAAATCGAGCAGATTTAGCTGATAGGTACATCGCTAATGCAGAAAAAAACAAGGTAGTTGTAGATGAAAGTATAGGAAGACCAATAAATCGTATGTTTTCTGAAAATGCTTGGAAACGAAGAATTATCCTTAGTGGCCTTGTGCTTAGTCTCTGGGAACGGCTCGGTTTTGATCAAAAAGAATTAAATGAAGAGGCGGGCTTTCGTTTGGCAGTAGTTATACGTGGTTTATACGATGGCGCTCTACAGGCCTTAGAAAAAATAAAAATTAGAAGCTAGGTAAATTCTCGGTATAAGCCAAAATAATATACCTGTAACATAGGAGATAAAGCATGTCTGATGTTTCACCTGTTCCGATAAATTTTAAAGAGGCGAATAATTATGCTGATTTAGAAGGTATTAAACAAGATTTATTGTGGGTTATCGAAGCCGCTAATAAATATTCAGAGATAGATATAAGAGATACAATTACCAAGGAAGCATTTACCTTTGCTATATTAATAAAATACAGAAGAGCTAATACTAGTGGAGAAAGAAGGCGTATTCCAAAACAATGGATTGATGAACTATCGGACGATGATCAAAATGATCATCATAAGTTTATGGCGTTAGGAAATAAATATATTGCCCATTCAGTTAATGATTTTGAAGAGAATTATGCTCAAGTTCGCATCAAAAACAACGCATCGGGGCAACCCGAATTTGATCAGATTAGTGTCATGCACACGCGAGTAACAAGTATTGGCGTGGATGGCATTAGCAGATTAGTGTGTTTATCTAAAGCGTTAATCACTAAGATTGAATTGCAAATGAAGAAAGAAAAGTGTAGAGTGGAAGAGATTGCTAAAGGAATCCCCATTGATTGTCTAAAAAAACATAAATATACTAGATTTTTTTTATCTGGCAAGAATAATGTGTTTAACAGCAGACGCAGAAGGATAATTAAACAATAGTAAGAAAGGCGATTGGAACTCAAAGAAACTCATCCAGAAGAATTAAAAGAAAATTAATAAGGAGAAACTATGAAAAAAGAAATCATCATTCAGTTAAACAGAACCTTTGAGGAATCGGCCTATACACAGGATGGTGTTGAATACTGGATGGCCAGGGATATTCAGAGGTTGCTGGATTATACTGAATGGCGTAATTTCCTGTTGGTTGTTGATAAAGCCAAAATTGCTTGTGTGAAATCCGGGCAAGCCATTGCCGACCATTTTGTTGACGTCAACAAAATGGTTCAGCTTGGATCGAGCAGTCAGCGAGAAATTGAAGATATTATGCTCACCCGCTATGCCTGCTACCTTATCGCTCAAAACGGCGATCCCCGTAAGGAGCAGATCGCTTTTGCCCAAAGTTATTTTGCTATTCAAACACGTAAGCAGGAATTACTGGAAGAGCGCATTGCGTTAGTAGAACGGGTACGCGCCCGTGAAAAACTCGCTGATACCGAATCAGAGCTTTCCGGGATTGCGTATGAGCGCGGGGTTGACGGTGAAGGATTCGCGCGCCTGCGCAGCAAGGGGGATCAGGCGCTTTTTGGCGGTTTAACAACGTTAGATATGAAAAAGAAGTTGGGCGTGCCCGATAAACGGCCATTGGCTGATTTTTTGCCTACTATAACCATCAAAGCCAAAGATCTTGCCGCGGAAATTACAAGTTTTAATACAAAGAAGAATAACTTAAGCGGTGAGCAAGCTATCACAGGTGAACACGTGAAGAACAACAGGGATGTCCGTGAACTGCTTGGAAAAAGCGGCATAAGGCCTGAAGCCCTGCCTCCGGAGGAAGATATTAAGAAGTTACAGCGCAAGCTTAAATCTGAAGGTAAAAAGATAGCCAAGGATGTAAAAAGTTGA
>JAQTQJ010000031.1 GCA_028712255.1 Candidatus Omnitrophota bacterium | reverse complement strand
ACCCAATAATGCCGCAGCCCGATTTGCCTTAAAAATAAAAGCCAGAAATAATGCGGCAAGCGGGCCAGTTGCTGGCATAAGCCCGCTAAACACGCCAAGGCCAACTCCTAAGGCTATTTTTCCAGCAGTATCATTAATTTTAAAAAGTTTTGAAAATAAGAAATTTAAAATTTTATTAAATCCAGATTTTTCTGGCATATTTATTGAAGGCTCATTGAGCGGGCTTTATATTGACTCCAGCAAATCTTTCTTGGCCATATGATTCCTGAATCCAACCGTTGAGTAAATGGTAACTTTCTAGTATCTGTTTAGCTTCTTCATACTCAGAAGATTTTAGGCGGCGATTAATTTTAGAATAACCAGATGCTTTATGATATGGCAGATACTGGCTCATCAAACTTATATAGGTATCTTCTGATAATTCCTCGGCAACAAATTTCATTATCTTCTCAGTAAAAGAGACTTGATTGGGCAGTACCAGATGCCTGATGATCAGGCCTTTTTCAATCAATCCATCACTTAAGATCTTAGCTACACCTACCTGCCGATGCATTTCCTTAAGCGCTTCTCGATTAGACTCTACATAATCGCAGGCCTGGGATAATTCTTTGGCAATATCGTTATCTCCATAACGGCTATCAGCTAAATAAATATCCACAATACCATCAAGTAAAGCAATAATCTGGCCTGCCTCATAACCGCTGGTATTATAGACTAAAGGTATCTTTAAACCTTGCGGTATTGCTAATTCTAAACTTTTTAGTATTTGTGGCAAAACATGCGTTGGCGTAACTAAATTGATATTGTGGCATCCTAACTTCTGCAAATCTAACATAACTTGCGCAAGTTGCTCAAAAGCATATTCCCTGCCAGCTCCCAACTGGCTAAACTCATAATTCTGACAGTAAACACAACCCATATTGCAATGGCTAAAAAATATCGTGCCACTTCCTTTTGTGCCCGATATTGGCGGTTCCTCACCATGATGAGGCGTAAAGCTGTAAACCTTGGGAAGCTCTGCCGTTCTACAAAAACCTCTTTTCCCTTCCAAACGATTAACCTTACAACGGCGCGGGCAAATCTGGCATGATTCAAGAGAAAGAAAAAGCTGCTGGGCTATTTTCTTTAATCTGCCACTTTTATAAGCGTTAAAATACGAAGGATACTCTGCCAATTTATTTTAAGGAAGATAAAGCTTCCTGATTTGATTAAAGATATCGATATATTCTTTACTGCGATAATCAGGATAAGTCCAGTCGTTGGGAAAAAATGAATTATCCCTAAAAGAAAGGGTTATTTCGGCAAAAATTCCTTTACGTAAAAAAATCCGATGCGCATAATCTTTAGTTGTTGCAAGCACTAATTTTGCTAAATCTATATACCCGGGGTCAATATTTATCTGGCGTAATCCAGCGGTTAAGAACCTGGATTCTAATCTGTTGGTATAAAGTTTAATCCGGTATAAATCCTGAAGCGCAACTAATTTACGAAAGCTAAGAAACCTTTTTTTCAGATTACTTCCCATTTCGGCTTTATAGTAATCAGTATAGCTAAAATCCATAGGCTCGGATTCAAAATCAATTACTCCGAATTTTCTTTTTAATTTATCTTTGGTTCTGATAAAAATAGCCTCATCTTTGTAGATGAGACCTATTATCAGCTTTACCGGATTATATTTTCTGATTTTTCCCAATGTGATTGGAAAGCTGCGCAGCGACTTCTAGTAACCAAAGCCACAGTTTTTTAAGGTAAGAATTTACTTATGTATTGGGCGATCTTTTTACGCTGTTGATCGCCTATTCTATTAAAGAATATAGCCAGATTAAATCCGCCGCGGGTTTCATCTTCGGCCCTTACCACTACCCCCTTACATTCAACGATCGTGGCTTTAGCAGAATGGTTTTTACCAGGCAAACTTAACTTTACGGAAATTTTGGTAAAAGGCGGCATATACTTGTCCAAGTGGCAATAAGCGCCTACGCAGCTGATATTAAAGGTAGACGTAGAAAAATCATAGCCATTTACCGCTAAGCCTATTGGTAATTTCTGCTCCAGTCGTGGATGTAACCTGCGTTCTTTAGAAGACTTCATTATTATTTCTTCTCTTCTGCCTTAGATTTACTAATGAATGCGCGCCTGCATTTTTTACTGCAATAAAATTTACCGTCGCGATAATATCGTTTTAATTTTTTAACTATCTTATTACACGCCGGACAATTAGATTTTTTCTCTCTTTTTGGTTTTGCTTCTTTTTCTTTCGTTTCAGGTGCCTGCGGAGCCATGACTTATTTTCCTTTCATTGAGTTATAGTTAACCAAGCTGCATATTTACAAAATCTTTAAGGTACTTGCTTTCTAGCATATCAAACTCAACAAACGTCACCCCTGTTTGGTTACGGTTTGAATGCGGTAAAGGAGTTGACCAAGCCACTCTTGCGATAGGCCTTAATACGCGGTTTAAAACATTAATTTCAAGCATTATTGGGGTAAAAGTAGGAACAAACCTATCATTGGTAAACCTTAACCCACCGCAACTTATATCTTTAGTGATAGCGCTATTGAAATCAGGCTTACCCCTAATCTGATAACGTATATTCGAACAAAAATCTACCCTCGGTAAACTTCGATTTTCTTTCTGTTTTAGTAAGAGCACCATTAAAAAAATATAGCACACATTCCTAAATATGTCAATACTTTACAACTTTACAAAATTTTAAATTTTGTTATAATAAAGCCTCAAAGGAGATATAAATAGATGTACTGTAAATATTACGGATTAAAAGAACGCCCTTTTAATGTCACTAGTGACCCAGCCTTTTTTTTCTCCAGTAAAAAACATAAAGAAGCCCTCTCACACCTAATCTATGGAGTCTCCCAAAGAAAAGGAATTATCGTCCTAACTGGAGAGATCGGTACAGGCAAGACAACCATTTGCCGTTTTTTTCTAAATCAGGTTGGTAAAAATGTAAAAACTGCTTTTATCCTAAATCCCACCTTTTCTGAAATTCAGTTATTAGAATCGATTGTTAAAGATTTTGGAATTAATCCTAAAAATAATACCAAATTAGGTATGGTTTTGGAACTAAATAACTTCCTGCTAAAAGAATCAAGTGCAGGAAATAACTTGGTATTAATAGTCGATGAGGCCCAAAATCTCAAACCTTCCCTGCTTGAACAAATACGGCTACTTTCAAATTTAGAGACGGAAAAAGATAAGTTGTTACAGGTAATTTTAGTGGGACAGCCAGAGTTAAATTCCCGCCTTAATCTACATGATTTAAGGCAACTGCGCCAAAGAATAATGGTAAGATACCACATCAGCCCTCTAGATACCGATGAAATAAAAAACTACATTAACTGGCGGCTTGAGATTGCAGAAACAGGAAATAAACCAGAAAACCATGGCCTAACTTTCTCTGGTCAAGGACAGAAAATCATCTTCAGTAATGAGGCTATCGATATAATCAGCCGTTTCTCCGGAGGTACCCCCAGGCTAATCAACATGATTTGTGACCGAGCTCTTCTAGCCGGGTATATCAATGAAACTACCCATATAGATTTTAACATCATGAAAAGATGTGTTGAAGAATTGGATACTTACTCTGTGGCCAAAAGCATATGAGCATTATCAATGAAGCGTTAAAAAAAACTGAACAATATATTCAGGAAAATGAAGTAAGAAATAGGCCGCAAAACCATGGTTTAGAAAACCATAACCTGCCAGCTAAACTTATTTCTACACCTGCGCCACTACTAATATATATATTAATTATTCTGGCAGGAATTTTATTGAGTAAATTCATTTTTAGCCTGCTTAGCCGTCCAGAGAGCCGTAGCTTAGTTTCTACCCATAACCAACAACAAAACTATGAAGAAAAAACTACCAAGTTAACTACTCCAACCCCAGCTACTTTGCCCATTTCCCCAATTACGCCTTTAGCAAACAATAAATCTACTGAACCAGACTTCGTTTTAAACGGGATTTTCTTCTCCGATAACGATGGTTATGCGCTAGTAAATAACCAGATTGTAAGGGAAAATGATTCGGTTGACGGGGCAAAAATAACCAAGATTACTACAAATACCGTGGAACTTGATAAGGACGGAAAACTTATTAGCCTCGCTAGCCATAGATAAATTCTAACTTCCCAGCTTTTTAATTGCCTCTCTTATTAAATCCAGGCTTATATTACGTACAATTTTAGTCTTTCCA
Organism: Candidatus Omnitrophota bacterium; assembly: GCA_028712255.1. Lineage (NCBI taxonomy): Bacteria > Pseudomonadati > Candidatus Omnitrophota > Candidatus Omnitrophota bacterium. The sequence goes on along the minus strand of JAQTQJ010000031.1, from coordinate 81 downwards.
ATACCACAGATGAGCACAAATTTATTTTCCTTACCTGAAAATTTCTTATCATGATAATGCGCTTTAATAATCTTATCGATA
>JAQTQJ010000030.1 GCA_028712255.1 Candidatus Omnitrophota bacterium | reverse complement strand
TGGCATAAAATATTCCTTATATTAATATAGTGAATTTTTTTTAATAAATCAAGTTCTTTTTTGAGGAAAATATGGCTGAAAATGTTAATAAAGAAAATGAGTCTTATGACTTTACAAAAGTAATCACTGGGTTAAACGATGCAGTAGATGAAATCATTAAATCAAAAATGAAAGAACTTGATTCCTATTACATGGAAACCATTACTGCATTACAAACAGAAATAGCGGAAATGAATCTTGCTTATGAAAAACAGGGGAATAATGTAGACAGATCATTTATTATGACATATCAGGAATCCCTCGATAAAGCAAAGGAAAAGTATAAAAAGAAATATGGAAGCGATGAAAATTTCAATGAAGCCTTGTTCACTATGGCTTCGGGAGGATATATTGAATATTCCGAAGAGGAACATGAATGGTTTATTAAAGCGGCAAGGGAAAAAGAAAGATATTCGCCTATTGTCAGAAACATAAGAAATTTAATAGTAAATGCTGTTTTGGCCTCAGAACTAAAAGTTGATATACCTCACGAAGAAACTGATGAAGCAATAACCAAAATACTTGAAAAAAATAATTTTTCCGAACGGTTAAAAAGATGGATATCAACCAGTTATATTGATTCTGAAATATTTCCCTTTGTGCATTTTGGTAATAAAGGAAATATAAAAATAAGAGAAGTCGATCCCCTTGAGATTATAGAAATTATAAGACATCCGCAAGATGCCGATATGGTAATGGGATATAAGAGAGAATATGAGCAGCTTGACCATACAGTAAAAACAAAATATTATAAAGACTATAATACAACAATTATTGAAGAAGATGATTCTCTTGATCCATATCAATGGCCATATCCTTCTTCCGATACAGTTGACAATTCTTTTATGCTGTGGTTTAAATATGGGGCGAGAAACAGAGAAAGGGGGGAATTACCCCTTGCTCCGGTTATGAGGTGGGAAAGAATATATGAAGACATTGTTATTGACCTGGCGCGTCTTTACCACGAACGGGCAAAAGTAATATGGCTTTTAAAAATAACCGGTAATAAATCCTCTCAGTTAGATCGAAATGAGCTTCCGGTAAAGTCAGGGACAATAAAACTTGAAAGTGAAAACAGAACGTGGCGCATTGAAGACCCTAAACTTACAGCCCAGGTATCGGAAAATTATGGTAATCCGCATAGGTCAATGATTGCCGCAGGCGCGGGTATTCCTACTCATCTTGTGTTTATGGATTCATCCTCCCAGTCCTATGCTTCTTTGCGCCATGCCAGTTCTCCCTTTAATTCCTTGATAAAATCTATACAGTATGATCTAACTAACTTTATTAAATATTTTATCAGAATAATTTTAGTTGGAATGGTGGAAAGAGGGCAGCTTCCTACCCAGGTTGAAATTGAACAGTTACCACAACAGGACTCTACCATTATAGTAGCGGAAGTGCTATCTATGGTAGCAAAAAAGCAAGAGAACTTTGAAGAGTATAACCTGTCTGAAAATCTTGATAAACTTTTAGAGGAGATAAAGAATGAAGGAGTGTCGGGGAAAAAAGCGGAGAAAAAGAAAGTAAAAGTAAGTACTATTGATCTGCCAATAAACATTATTTTTCCGAAGCAGGAAAGCGACAACCCGCTTATACTTGCGCAGGCAATTAATGTATTGGTGCAGTCAAAGGTATTGTCATTAAGAACCGCAAGAAAGATGCTTGGTCTTGACCCCTCCATAGAAGCCGCTTTGGTAAATTTTGATTTTTCTATTCCTTATATGGGCGGAAAAAGCGAGCAGCCGGAAAAGAATACAGCAAGAAAAGTCGATAGGGGCCAGTATGGAAGTGAGTAAGTTTATTGAAGCAGTGAAAGTCCGGTTAGAAGATATAAACAAATCAGAACCGCCAGTTTTCACTGCTAATAATACTACTCCAGAAGCATTTATATTGTGGTTTCTTGATCTTATAAGAAAAAGAAATTTTGATGGCATTGTGTCTATCCAGGTTAAAGAAAACAGAATATGGGAACCAAGAACAGAGGAAACTAAAAAAACTTTTCGTGAATATCTGAATATAACCGAAAAAATTTAGTTTCAACCTTGATTTGGCACAAAAATTGTTGTATATTATAGCAGTGTGTTAAATATAACACACAAAAAAATTTAGTTAAGAAAGGTATTCATTGAAGCCGATTATTGCGCTTAGGCGTAGTAGTCGGCTTTTTTTGTTTATATGCCTTACAGTTCTGTAAAAATGCACCATCTTCGTGGAAAAAAGGAGATAAACAGGTGAGTAAGACAAAAGATAACCTTGAAAATAATATTCAGATTAATTTTGATTTAAAAGAAGCAAAGTTTGATGATGACAAACGGGAAGCAACTGTTACTTTAATTAAAGAGGGGAAATCCCTTAATTACACTAACGGCAGGCAACGGTATTATACCGCAAGAGCGACAGAAAATATTGCCGGTCTTATAAAAGAATCAAGAAAAATGTATTTGAACCACAAATCAGGCAGCAGGGAGGTTCAGGAGTGGACAGCCACAGCTATTGAAGGCTGGACTGAAAAGAATGCCACAGGATTAACTGAAGCAAAAGCAAAGATTAAATTCACTAAAAATCCTTTTTCTTTGTGGTTGTATGAAACAGCAAAAGAATTTCCCGAAGAGGTTGGCCTATCTATTGATGGCTCAGGTGTGATCAGGGAAGGAAAGAAAGGGGAGGAGACCCTGGCTATCGTGGAAGAAGTTAAGGTATTGCGGTCGGTAGATTTTGTTACCGTCCCCGCCGCAGGGGGTAAAGTTGATTTTGCCGAGGCTTTGGGGTCAATTGAAAATGAGATCACTGAAAAACTGGGTAATTTTAAAGATAAACTTGATAAGGTTAGAAAAATAAGGCAGCCTGGTTTCGAGTATAATACTTTAATTGATGCTTTTATGGAAACAATGTTCGATATATTTTATTCCGATAAGGAAGAAAACACCGACAAATTGATTACCGAGATGATGAAAGTAATGGAAACGGAATTAAAAAGAATTGTTGGCGAGCATAATAAAAGATTTACCGAGGAATTTGTAAATAATATAGATACGGTTTTAATACCAAAGGTCAAGAAAGTTTTAGAGGGTATGAACATACCAGAAACCGATTGGCCTGAACTTTTAACAAAGGAGCAAGGAATGGATTTAAACACTTTTAAAAAGGAAAATCCTGACGCTTACTCTTTAATTGAGGGACAGGCTAATATACTGGCTAAAGTCACTCTCGAAAAAGAGTATGAGGAAAAGATAAAAAATCTTGATAATCAGGTTTCCGAAGCAAAAAAAGCCCTGACTGCCGAACAGGAAGCTCATAAAGTCACCAAAAACAAACTGGATGACCTCGAGATGAAAGAAAAGCAGGCAGAGAAAGAAAAGTTTATCAGCGACAAATTGAAAGAAAACAAAATAGATACCGAGGTATCTGAATCTTTCAAAGAAATCCTTAATTCAGAAACCGATACCGTAAAGATAGAGAAACTGATAAAGGATAAAGCAAGTACTATCAGTGAGCTTAAAAGTAGATTGGACAATGGATTATCCAGACCGGTACAGAAACAAAATTCTAACGGAGGTCTCGTTGATAGGGAAAGCAGAAAGAATCTTTTTTTAGTTGGGAAGGAGTAAAAGATGGCAAGCAGGGAAAGTAATGTAGTAGTAAAACACGGCGACCATGATCCTCTGAATTTGTTAATGTTGGATGTTGGCAGTTCCACTACTGTAGGTTTTGGTGATCTGATCGAGTCTACATCGGGTGCCGCTGTGGCTGTTGATGCTGCCGGTGATAATGCAACTTTTGCCGGTGTTGCTCTTGATGCCAGCGAAAGCGGAGAAACCGCAAAACTTAGAATTTTGACGCATGGTATTGTACAATTGACGGTTGTAAGCACTACTTATGATATTGGTGACGCTTTGAAATATAGTTCCGGCGCAAACGGCACAGCATGGGTGCTGACAAAAGCCACTACCGGCGCTGATGGTATTATGTGGTCGCGGCAGTACAAATCAAGCGCGGTTACTACGCTTGAATGTCACTTTAATAGTCAATTGGTTGTAACCGAAACAGCGGGCGGCGGTTTGTGGGAAACTCTCGCAGCCTAATCATCTTGAGAAGAAAGGAAAAGAAATGAGTAATTTAAGAGAAATCATGGAACACCATGTAAATGACACTCAAGATGTCAAGGAAGGCGTAAAGAGAGGCACTTCCGAGGTTCTTGAGTTCATGCGTGATCCTAAATTCAAACCCGAATCAATGAGTATTCGGGATATTTTTGAACAAACAACCTTGCGTGAGCATCCTGACGTGGATGTTAACCAGAATACCCAGTTGGCTGAAGCAATTGCAACTTCGGCATTTCCCAAACTGACAGGGGCATTGATCCATAGTATGATGATTCCCTATTATGAGCAGGAAATGTTTGGAGTTGAGCAGCTTGTAACCGAATCTACTACAACCAGGGCGGATTTTGAAACGCTTGCCGGTTTGACTGCTATTCCCCAGATTGAGCGGGTTTACCAGGGT
>JAQTQJ010000029.1 GCA_028712255.1 Candidatus Omnitrophota bacterium | reverse complement strand
TTCGCATAGTATCTCTTGATAGGGTAAATGTTGATGCCCGGGCCGAGCATATTTTTTGTGATCTTACCGATTTTAATTCCTGCAGAGAATTAACTAGAGATACGGATTTTGTTTTTCATTTAGCCGGGATCAAGGGGTCAATTGAGGTTACCAAGTCTAAGCCCGCCAGTTTTTTTGTGCCGCTTTTAATGTTTAATACCAATGTACTTGAGGCTTGCCGGGTAAACAAAGTAAAAAAGGTTGTATATACCAGTTCTATAGGAGCGTATAAAAGCGCTGAAGTTTTTCGCGAATCAGAAGGAAACGAGGGGGCTCCGATGGACATGTTTCCGGGGTGGGCAAAACGGATGGCTGAACTTCAGGTTCAGGCTTATAAAATACAGTACGATTTGAATAATTTTGCGATAGTCAGGCCCTGTAATGTCTATGGACCGGGAGATAATTTCGACCCCAATAATGCTATGGTGATTCCTTCTTTGATGCAGAGGATCTATCAAAAAGAGGACCCTGTTCTGATCTGGGGGGATGGAACAGCGGTTAGGGATTTTGCCTATAGCCGTGATGTGGCCGAAGGAGTGATCCTTGCGCTCCATCACGGAACAAATTCCGGTTTTGTTAACCTGGGAAGCGGCAAGGGGGTATCGATAAAAGAATTAGTAGAAACGCTGAAGTCATTCTTAAATTTTAATTATAAATTTGATACTACCAAATCATCGGGTTTTCCGAAGAGGGTCATGGATATTTCTCTGGCCCAAAAAACCATCGATTATAATCCGTCTACTTTATTACTAGATGGTTTAAAAGAAACCTGGAATTGGTTTACCGGCCACCAGGAAGAATATTTAAAGAAGAAAAATTATTTTAAGGATTAATATGGAAATAACTAAAACCAAGCTCGAAGGCGTTCTTTTAATCAAGCCGCCGACAATTTTTAAAGACCACCGCGGAGTTTACGTGGAAACTTATAATGAGAAGCTTTATAAAGAAGCGGGAATAAATGTGGATTTTATCCAGGATGATATTTCGGTATCGAAAAAGAATGTTTTACGGGGCATTCACGGGGATAGTAAAACCTGGAAACTGATATCATGTCTTTACGGAGAATTTTACCTGGTTGTGGTCAATTGGGATAAGAATTCTGAACAATGCGGGAAATGGGAATCATTTACTTTATCTGAAAATAACAGATTACAAGTCCTGGTACCTGCGAAATTCGGTAACGGCCATTTAGTTTTAAGCAAACAGGCAATATTTCATTACAAGCAATCAACTTATTATGACCGCCCCGGCCAGTTTACAATAGCTTGGAATGATCCTAAGCTAAAAATCCGTTGGCCGGTTAAAAATCCGATATTATCATTAAGAGATAAAGATATTAACGTATCTTCAGTTAAATAAAGCGTGCAGACTTGGTTTAAGATAAGCGGAAGGAAGATTGAATGGGCTTAAGAAAGAAAGTGAGCAGGTTAATACGTTATTACAGGGAGAACGGATTAGCTGAGACAGTTAAATATTACAATGATAAAAGAGTCCAGTTTATTAGGAATAAATACCCGTTCGAGTATCAATGTCCGAAATCTATTACTATAGAAATAATGAATACTTGTAATATCAGATGTCAGCATTGTTATCTTAAAGCCCAGATTAATCCCGCTAAAAAATTCATGGACTATGATTTTTTTGAAAAGATTATACAGAAAACCTCTGCTTTAATTAAAACGGTTGGTGATGTAAATTTCGCATCGGTGGAAGCATTATTCCACCCGAATTTTTTCGATATGGTAGATCTAATCCAGAAAGTGGATAAGGATGCGCGCATACACATTAATACTAATGGTATGTTGCTTGATGAGGATTGTATTGATAAGCTTTTAAAGCGCAGAATATATACTTTTTCTCTTTCTCTTGACGGCTGTAAGAAGGAAACGGTCGAATCTTTTAAATCCGGCGTAGATTTTGATAAAATTATTAGGAATTGTAAAATGCTTAAAGAAAAAGGCAGGAACCAAGTGAAGATTGTGGCTAATTTTGTTGCGCATAGATCTAATATCAATGAAATTATGGATTATATTGATTTTTGCAATGATTTAGGTGTAACTGCCATTGGTATCACAGGTTTTATTTCCTATGATCAAAAAATGACGGGTGACTGTCTTTATTCGGAAAGCGGAATAATGGAAGTAGATGAATTGCTGCGTAAAGCTAAGGATAAAGCTGAATCAGTGGGGATATATTTAAGCCACCGGGAAACTAAGCTTACCCCAAAAGGTTGCCCTTCTTTGAATATCATGTATATCGACATAGAAGGTAATATTGTGCCTTGCGTTAACTTGTCGAAGAATACCAGGATAACATTACTTGATAAAACAGGAATTACCGAACAAGTAATTTGGGGAAATGTGATCAATGGAGATGCACGAAAAGTTTGGATGGATAAGCCATCCGTTAACTTCAGGAAGTCCTTATATGAAAACAAACTGCCTAATGAATGCTGCCTTTGCGCAATGGGTTATGGGGTTATTTGTTGAACAAGCAAGTAAGATAGTCATCATAGTAACAGCAAAAGTAAAAAGGATTGTATAAAAATGACTGAAAATGTATTCATGAAAAAAAATATTGTAGTAGCAGGAGGGGCTGGTTTTATAGGAGCTAATTTGATTAAAAAGCTTATCTTTATGGGAGCAAATCTTAGGGCTACTATCCATAAGAAAGATCCGGTTATTATCGATAAAAGAATAGAATATATCAAGTGTGATTTACTTAATATGGATGATTGCAAAAAAGCAGTTTCGGGCATGGACTATGTATTTATGTGCGCGGCAAATACTTCGGGTGCTGCAGTAATTGCAACTACTCCTCTTGTGCATGTAACGCCTAACATAATAATGAATTCTCAAATGCTTGAAGCTGCCTATTTAGCCGGAGTTAAGAAATTTATTTTTTTAAGCAGTAACGCTGCTTATCCGCCTTCAGCTGACCGTCCGGTTAAAGAAGAAGAGATGTTTGAGGCTGATCCCTATGATATTTATTTTGGTGTTGCTTGGATGAAGAGGTTTACCGAAATCTTATGCCGGCTTTATTCGGAGAAACTTAAGAACCCTATGCTTTGTGTTGTTGTTCGGCCTTCAAACATATACGGAACTTATGATGATTTTGATTTTGCAACTTCCCATATGATGGCAGCTACGTTAAGAAAGGTAGTCGAACGGCATAATCCTATTAAAATTTGGGGCACCGGCGATGATATCCGGGATTTAATCTATATCGATGATTTTATCGAAGGTTTGCTGTTGGCTGCGGAAAAAATAGATTCTTTCGATGCGATTAATATTGCTCAGGGAAAAGCTTACAGCCTAAAAGAGATCCTGCGGATGGCGCTGGAAATCGAAGGTTATGAGGATGCCTGCATAGAATACGATGCTTCTAAGCCTTCAATGATTCCGGTAAGATTAATTGACGTAAATAAAGCTAAGAAACTATTGAATTTTACAGCCAAAACAGATATCCGGGAAGGCATTGCCAAGACTATGTCCTGGTACCGTCAAACCTATATGTTACCGACTAAGAAGGTTTAAATTATGATTATTACCCGCACACCCTTAAGGATTTCTTTTTTTGGGGGAGGCACTGATTATCCCGCCTGGTATGATAAAAACGGGGGATCGGTCCTAAGTACGACAATAAATAAATATTGTTATATTAGCTGCAGGTATCTTCCGCCGTTTTTTAACCATAAATATCGCATAAGGTATGTTGAGCGCGAGGAGGTGCAGGTTGTTGATGAAATTAAACATCCTTCAGTGCGCGAATGCATAAGATTTATGAACGTCGGACATGGAATCGAAATGGTGCATACCAGTGATATTCCCGCAAGGTCGGGCGTTGGTTCAAGCTCTGCTTTTACGGTTGGTTTTTTACAGGCTTTAAATGCGCTTAAAGGAAAAATGTCTTCCAAAAGGCAATTAGCGCGTGATGCAATTTATGTGGAGCATAATTTGATTAAAGAGAATGTTGGGGCCCAGGATCAGGTTGCAGTAGCTTTTGGCGGTTTAAATAAAATTGATTTTGGCGGAGACGATGTATTTTATGTCTATCCAGTAACTATTCCTCGCGAAAGAATAGATCTATTCCAGACTCACCTAATGTTGTTTTTTACCGGTTTTTCAAGAAATGCCTCTGACATAGCCGGGGAGCAGATTAGAAAAACTTCGGAATTAAAAAAAGAACTCCAGGAAATAAAGGGCATGGTAGATGCAGCTATAGATATACTTAACAGTCAAACCCGTGATATTAAGGATTTTGGGAAATTATTGCATGAATCCTGGTTGATTAAACGCAGTCTTACACCGATGATCTCTTCAGATGAAATCAATTCTATTTATGATATATCCCGCAAAGCCGGAGCACTCGGGGGAAAACTGTTGGGTGCCGGAGGTGGAGGATTTATCCTTTTATTTGCTGAACCGGCAGTTCAAATTAAGATAAAAGAAAAGTTAAAAAATATTCTCCACGTTCCTTTTACTTTCGAAAAACTAGGAAGTCAGGTTATTATGTATTCTACGCAAGATTTCTATTAAAATGAAAAATATAGATGTGGTGGTTCTATGCGGTGGCAAAGGAGAGCGTTTACAAGCAGTT
>JAQTQJ010000028.1 GCA_028712255.1 Candidatus Omnitrophota bacterium | reverse complement strand
CTTTTTGGTTTTGAATACGCTCTTCTTTTATCCTCTTTGCGTATTTTATCTTAATTTGTTCGACTACTACCTTGCTCTTTAAACCTCCATTCGCTATCTCTATGGCTATTTTCTGCGATTTCGGGTCAAGCAATGTTTCTTTGACGGTTAAATTCAAGAGGCTTAAGTCTTCAACTGTTTTCTTAACGATCCCTGATAATACCTTTCCGCTATTTCTTAAAATTTCGCTGAAGAATATATCCAGGACCGCTACCGCCTCATTCTTGATGGGCTCCGAAGATAACCTGTACGGACCGCTAGGTAAATTATGAGTAATCTCGACATTAAGCTGCTTGTTCTCAATCCAGCCGCTCATTGTCGGAATTTTAAACTCATACTTCAGATCCTTTGACGGCAACCAAACAAATTCCTTGCCGGCAGCTAAATTATCCCAATCTATCTCCTTGCTGGGAATAATTAAACTCCGGATTAAGTTAGGTATAAATAACGGTTTACCGACAACTGCTTCTTCGCGGTATTCCATATCTTTACTTTTCATATAATTCTTTATACTCTCGTCAAGCCTTGATTTTTTCTCTTCGATTAAGCTTTCTGCTGAATCTACCGGCGAACTTGCACCGACTATTCCAACCAAAGATCCAACAACCGGGCTTGATGACTGTCTGGCAACTATTATCACGCCTTCTTTATTTATCTCTATCCTAACATTCTCTAGAATTAACTGCTGAACTCCTCTTTGGTCCAACTGTTCTCTGCCCTGAACTGAATTCAGGTCAAATATATCCTGATATTCGCTGATTATCTCTACATTACCTTTTAAAAGAGCATCTTTTAAATATACTTTACCCTTTATAGTTAAGGATTTGAGGCCCTTGGTTGAGGCCTTACCGAAGGCATCAATAACATTTTGAACCTCATTATAAAAGCTATCAGTAATTTCTACGGTTGGGGGAACTAACCCAGCCTGGCTGTTTACCAGGGTCCATTTCTCAGTATCTAAAATATAGTAGTCTGAAGATGACTGTAGCCAAAAATCAAAAGCATTCTTTACCGGCGTAAAGAAGCGGGTCCTCTGAGGAGTTACGACATTAACTATTCTTAAGAGCTTATCAATACCATTGTTCTCCAGTATTCTCTTTACCCTCATATCTTTAGTAGTCGCAAAGAATGCGTTTAGGTTAAGCAGGGCTGAACCGATAGCCCCTTCCAACTGGGTGTATTTCTTGCCATCATCTTTATCTTTGACGTTCTCAATTAAGTCCGGGGTAATGATACGCTCAACCAAGTCATTTCCGGATAAGAGCTCGCTATCAACCTCTACATTTTTAAGCAAAGATAACTCCTGCAATACAGGTGTTAAAACATTGTAATTGATGATAGCGATATTGGTATTAAAGAATTGGGTCTCGGGAACATTGATATAAACATTATCCTTGACCCTAACTTTGTCTAAACCCTTAAGCCCGATGGCGTAGAAAAGATTTTCGTGGTCTTTGCCGGGTTTCTTGGCCTGGGCTAATTCCAGCATTTGGACCTTGACAGCGCCATCCGGAAGCTTTTCAATGCCTATCTGGCCACCCTTTCTATCCAAGCCGGCCTTAGTGGTAGAAATCATTACGATAGCGACTTTATTTCTAGCCATCCAGCCAATAATTGCAGCATCAGGGAAATTCGCTATACCATCGCCATTGTAGAAAGCCCGGATGGATATATCTTTAGTTGTGGACGGGGTAAATTGTAATGCACCGTATAAAAGCCTTACTCCCCACTGCCCGTGCCCACCGGGAGCTTTGTATTTATCGGTAAGCGAATTATTATTCTCCAGGTCAATAATCGGCAAATCAGCTTGATAGAGCATCTCCTCGCCAGGGATTAAGTTAAGATTATGTTCTTTCATGACCTGCCAATAGGTACGTTTTTGGATCTTGGCATCGTCAATCCTGTCTTCAAGGTAGATACTATTTAAAAACTTGATATAAGACGGAGCGGAATCGCTATTTACTAAAGGCTGGAATACTGCACTGTTAAATTGGCTGGCATCCTTTATTGCCCTTAAGAGTTTGATTTCGGCAATGGAGAGCTTTTCAGCGAAGTCTTTGGAATTACCGCTGGCATCTTTACCTTTCAGCGTAACATCTAAGAATAAATCAGTAGCCTTGGCTCCTAGCTTGATTTTCCCGGACACAGGCTCTACTGCTCGCTTAATGGTCTCGGCAAGATAGCGGTTCCTGGCTACGCCAGTACCCAAACCGCCATCCATAGGATTAAAGGTAATGACGACACCCTTGGCCGCATTGATATTGGCTACATCGCTAGCTATTTCATTATAGTCAATCGCGCCAAGCTGCTCTTTGCGCTCTTGTTCAGTGAGTAAAGCTGAGGGGAAGAAGTTTTCCGCAATCTTTAAGACAGTTTTAACTTTAGGAGAGATAAACTTATAATAGAGGCCTTTGATATGGATAACGTCAAATTTACTTAAGCCTAATTTTTCAATAAAGTATTCTAAGGCAGAGGTGAGATTATTATCGTTAGATACGGGTGAAGAAGTAATGACTGGGGGAGCGGTAGAATAATGATTCTTAAGCCCGTTGATCTGCTCATTTAGAACATCCTGGTATGTAATTGCGGTAACTAGGGAACCTACAACAGGACTGGAAGTTAAACGGACTGCTATTTCTCCATCATCTAACATCGTTTTGTTAATAGTCTTAACAATTTGAATCTTATCGACCTTAACGGGAAATGGCAGAACATTACGTCTTGCTTGCTCTAACAGCCTATATATTCTTCTTAATTCCTGAGACTGCGCGACAACAATATAACCCAAAGAAATATGAATAATGTCAGAAACGGAGCTTCTAACATCTTCTTGTGGAGTAGTTTTGTCTAAAATTTCTTGGGCTTCTTTTCTAAAAATCTTAAGATGGGGCGTATAAGTCTTTGCTTCAAGAACAATACCTAAATTCGGCATGAGATGGGGACCGTAAATCTCAAATTCAAAAGAACCAAGGCCCTCAATGGTTTCCCTATACTGCTGATAAATGGCGCGCATCGCATTATTACTGATATCTATGGTATTATCGCCTATAATATTGTTTACTAAAGTGGCGTGTAACTTAGATAAATCATTAAGCCTTATTTTATCTATATGTCTAAGAATATGCAAAACCTCGGCTTGAATCCCTGCTGCGTAGTTTCTTAAGGTTCGCGAATGGCTCAAATTAACACTGATGAATATGGAATGTTCAAAACTACCCCAAGAAACAGGTAAGAAAGCTATCTCATTTTTCTTCATTATCTGGTTTAAGTTAGCCCGAGAGGATTCGAGCTTTATTTTTGCCTGAATATCTTTGGCCGCAAAATTCCTATCTAGTTGCGCTTGGTATTCTGCAGGAGTAACGTCATAATTTATGGGGCTGCTGGATTTAAACTTGGAAGAAATAGATAATTTTTTGAGTCCTTTTTTAGATTTATTCTCATCAAATCCATATTCGAATTTAGTGATGATAGAACTTCTTTCAGCAAAAAATCGTATGGAGATTGGGGGAGCACGTCCGGTCAAGCGCAGATGGGCAGAGTCAGCTAGGGCTAAGGTCGTATCGGTTGGAGAGAGACGGCTGGAGCTAAAGGTATTAACTAGGGAGCCAAGAACAAGCGGGCTGGAAGATATGCTAGAGGAACCATTACCATTAATATGGTTAATGAGCCTCTCTTGGGTAGTATGGTTATCTTTACTACGCCAAGCCTGCTCAACAACTTCTATCTGCTTATTTACATGGCGAGCCGCTTTCTGAACAGTGTTAAAATATGCGGTGCGGAGATTTATTTTCTCTTGTTTTTGCTCGTAGTCTTTTATATCCTTGATAAAACTTGCCACGCGGGCCCGCCAGAGGCATTCAAAGACTTCAACAAAATCCCTTAAGCGGTATTCCTTGTATTTCTCTATCATAGAAATAGTTATAACGAAAATTCTGGCATAGAGGTCCTCGGATATCTTAAAATTATCTTTATTCTTTTCATCGGCCTGAACATCTATCTGCTGGGCTATCTCCTTTCCCAAAACCTCTCTTATAAAACTCTTGTATCTTAGATATCCCTTCTTGAATTTATCGTATACCACGTCAAAGTTCAAGTCCAGCTCGGGAGGCAACTTAAGCCGCAACTCTTCCGGCCCTAACTGGCCTACGCCCTCTATCTCCTGGTTGAGGTTATCCTGGATAAATCCGGCATTCATCTCCAGGGCCCGGTAAGCCGACATCAATACCTGCTCAAACATTATCCTTAGATTATCTACTTCCAGAATTACCTTGCCGCCTTCGATCGTTATCTCCTCAAACGGCGGAAGATTACCAAGGGCGGTATGGCAATCGATTCTCTTCTGCTCTTCGGAGTAAGCGAATATCCTCTCTCTTAAAGCATCCTGGTTGTCTATGGCAAAAATATAGCTTCCGTTCCGTTTTATTAATATTTTTGCCTTGATCAGCTCTTCTACCTGTTCGTCGGTTAAATATTCTTTCCTCATCCGGGCGCTCTCTTTATGGAGTTTTTCGCCCAGGGCCGTTTCAAAAAGGGTAGCGCCGGTAGCCACGCTTATCCAGGTGGCTACGTTATCGTATCCGAACCTTAAAAAGTTTTGATCTTCCCACAGGCTTTCTTTGTCCAAAATAGTCCTGACTAATTCTATAGAAAATCCAAAATCGCCGCCTATCGGCTGTTGAATCCTCCGGCGGTAGAATACTTCACTCCAGATACGCATTAAAAATTTGGTAATGGTAGCATCGTATATTGACCTTGTATAATAAGGTAAAACAAAAACTTTATCATTACCCTCATTTATCTTGGTATCGAGAGCCGGCTCCAATAACTCCTTAACCCAGCGAGGGCTTATTCCCTTTATTTCGTCTTCGGCTTCCATTTCCTCTATATCTTTTATGCTCAGCTTGGGCCAATCTATGGACTGCTCCTGGGAAGGTTGCCCCTTATACATAGTCCATAAGTCGGCATCGACATGGAGCATGGCTTTTACTTTGAGCCGGTCGGCAACTCCAAACATCCATCTTACGCTGTTTCCCTTGCCGGTGCTCTTATCTACCTGGATTATCAGATAATCTACATCTTTATATCTTCCCTGCGCCGCTTCCTCTATGAGGACTTGCATAGCTTTCTCCCCGGCAGCGCCCCCGGCTATCGGCCCGACAGCCATGATTAGACCGCGGCCTTGCCCGGCGTAATATTTATCAAGACCGTCACTTAGAGTATTTAAGACATGCCCGGCGGTATCATATTCGTCATAAAAGGTTACTCCTAAAAGTTTATCGGCTTTGATTCCTGCTGTTTCAAGAGCCAGGGCAAGTATGTCTACCGATTGATCAAAATCCCTCTGGGATTTTTGCTTACGGCTTTCTTTAGAAAAACGGCCTTTCTGGACCGATTTTCCGGAAGCCAGCCGGTTTATGTCAACTTCTTCAATGATATTGTTTATATCCCTACCGTTAAAGACCCCTTTTATTCTTATGGGGGTGGTAATCGGACTCGAGGAATACTTAGCAGCTGTTATTGTTCCTTCTTTATTTGTCGGGCTACTGGATTCTAG
>JAQTQJ010000027.1 GCA_028712255.1 Candidatus Omnitrophota bacterium | reverse complement strand
CGCGCACAGATGTTTTAAATGTCGAGAATACTGTTTTACAGGAGGCTTATTCTGCTGCTCCGGGTTATATGGCGGAAGAAACCATCAGGACGATCCTCGGTGCATTCTTATTTAGCGGTGATGATGCTGAAAAGAAAGTTAAAGTACTTTCCGGCGGAGAAAAAAGCCGGCTGATCCTGGCTAAGCTTTTAATTGACCCCCCGAATTTCCTGCTGCTGGATGAGCCGACTACCCATCTTGATGTGGATGCCGTGGATGCCTTGGTCAGGGCGCTTAAGAGTTATGAGGGAACAATTGTTTTTATCAGCCATGATATTTATTTTGTCAGTTCGGTTGCGAACAATGTTTTTGAAGTTAAAGCCGGCAGGGTGAGGAAATTTCCCGGGACATTTGATTATTATCTTGAAAAACGGGATAGTCTGGCTGAAACTTCTGCTGAACATAAGCCCAGGCCTGCGGCAGTCAGGCAAGTTGATGAGGCTAAAGAGAAGGCAAAAGAACAAGAACGAAAAAATAAAGAAGAAGAGAAGAAGCGGAAATCCCATAATTCGCTTATCCGCGATAAGATTAATAAACTTATCAAGAATAAAGAAAATCTGGAGCTTGAAAGCTATGCCAAGGCGCGGGCCTTATCTAATCCGCATTTTTACCGCGATGAAGAGACGGCTCGCGAATATGGCAGGCGGATGAAGGAAATTGAAAAACTTATTCAAGAGATTGAAGTGGATATAAAAGCTCTTGAAAGCCAGATTATCTAGTGTTAGAATACTACCCACAATTCCCCCTTAGCTCAGTTGGTAGAGCGAGAGACTGTTAATCTCCAGGTCCTAGGTTCGAGTCCTAGAGGGGGAGCCAAATAAATCTCTCAAAATCAATAATGAGAGATAAAGATTACCCTGATTAATAGCACTAGTCAGGGTATTTTTTATGTCCGCACGTGTCAAATAGTTAGGGTGTTATTTTTTCTGTTATTTTATTGTTGTTGATCTTCAATTTTAATCCTGCCTAAGGTCCGCTAAAGTAAGCCAAATAAATCTCACCAGCTTATCTCTCTATCTCTGAAATGCCGCTTAGTAAAGGCTTGGTAGTAAATGGTATTTAGCGTAGATTTAGCGATAATTTGCTTAGATTCTTGGCATTTACTAGGAAAATGCTGGAATGAGAGGAGAGATAAAGCTTATTTCTTGGAGAGTGTTTCTTTGATGTTTTGCCAGATTTGGGTTTGTTTCTTCCAGTCAACTTCGGCAGCAAGAGAGCGAACCTTATATTCAGGAATAAGTGAGATAATTTGGTTATTACCGTTAACTATCTCATTTTGAATGGCAGGTGCAACAAGCAACATAGTCATGAGATGATCAAGACGGGCTTGGTCAAAATTTATCCATTCAGAGGCCTGTTTAAGGTTCTTTATCTTGCCTTCGTCAAACAGCCTTTGTAATTGGTGCGCTAAGATTAAGTTTCTGCGTATCTTTGGTTCCTTTTCGATTTCTTCTTCCTTGTGCCATTTGTTTAAAGGCCGCACCTGTTTTAAATCAACATCAAATTTAAGACGTAGGCTGCTGCCGTTAAGTAATATCCCAAGTTTTTTACTGTTTGAATCATAGTCAATTTCTTTGACAAGTGCTTTAAGGATGCGCCGTTTCTCTTGGGGATATAAGGTATCCCAAACAGGAGACAGGAGAGCTTCAATTTCCTGTTTATTCTGTTCTTCTTTCTTCTTTCGATTTTCAGCAAACAGCATTTTTAAACAGTCAACCACGGTATCTTCAATTGCCTGTGCGTTTACTGACTTTGTAGGGCAGGAGTTATATCCGCGTTTCTGAGCATTGGTGCAGACATAATAGCGATACTTGTGCGTCTTATGCTTTAAGGTATAGGTATGGAACATAGCATGCCCGCAGGTCTTGCAGTGCAGAATATGGGTTAATAATCCAGAGCATTCTATGTTCTTTGTAGCTTTGCGCTCTATGCGGTTATCTTTAAGCCTTTCCTGGGCCTTTTTAAAGGTTTCTTCGTCGATCATTGCTTCCTGCTGGCCGTCATAGACCTGACCTGCGTAGAAAACCTTCCCTATATAAACCACATTCTTGATTGCCTGTTGTATTTGAGTAACCCCAAATTTTAAGCCTCCGAATGGCTTTCCGTCCTTTTGTTTTCCTGTCCGGCTTCTATAGCCTTTTTCATTTAGAATACTGGCAACTTTAAGAAGGGAGTTACCTTTTAGGTACAATTCAAACATTTCCCGGACGATTTTTGCTTCGGTTTTATCAATTACCAGCTTTTTTCCTTCTTTATCTCTGCTGTAGCCAAAAGGAGGCCTGCCTCCCAGCCACTGGCCCCGTTTGCGCGCAGCACCCATTTTGTCGTGGGTTCGCTCACTAATCAATTCTCTTTCAAACTCGGCAAAGGAAGACAAGATATGCAGCATAAGTTTGCCTGTGGAAGTGCTTGTGTCAATTGGCTGGGTAATTGAGGCAAAGGCAACCCCGTGTTCATCGAAAAACTTAAGAAGCTGAACAAAATCCACAAGCGATCTGCTAAGCCTGTCTAATTTATAGACAACTACCATATTAACCCTGCTTTCTTTGATATCATTGATCAGTTTCTGCAGAGAAGGGCGGTTGGTGTTTGAACCGGTAAAGCCGTTATCGTCGTATCTTTCGGTCAACGGCACCCAGCCCTCGTGTTTATGGCTTGCGATGAAATTCAGGATAGATTCATGCTGATTCTCGATAGACCCGAAGGTCTCATCTGCACGCTCTTCCACTGATTTGCGGCAGTAGGCTGCGCAGTAGATTCGTTTTTTCGCTTCTTTTGTTTCTGCCATCAGATTACTCCTTACAAATTAAAGAACAAGTAGCCGTTCCAGTGCGCTCCGGTTACTTCTTTAGCAATAGCCGTAAGAGTCTTATAAACCTTACTACTGTATTCAAAGCCTGATTCAAGTATCTTAACTTGAAGTTTAATGCCTTTATATTCTTTGGTAATAACCGTGCCTGGAATCGGCAGCCTTTTATCTCGTCTAAGGCTTGTTTTATTGGACTTATTTTGAGGAGCGTTTTCTGGGCGTATAGCCTTGTTATTAACCGGATCATACTTTTGAATAAGCTCTTGTATTTTACCTTGGGCCTCCGTAGAAAGCCCGCCGTATTCAAGTTCCTGTAGCCTATAGGCAATTTTCTTCCAAAGATAAGTCTTATTATTTGAAGGAGCGAACTTGCCTTCAAAAAGTTCTGAGTATTTTTGCTTTAATTCCCCAAGAGATGCATCCTTAAGGCTCATTATATTGGTTAAGAGATTTTCCTGCATTGGTTCCTTTCTAATTAAGGTTCTTTGATGAGCTTTGGGTTAATTGGTCACGCTTCTTAATCTCTTCCAGAAACGGTTTATCTCTTTTTCTCACCTCACATATAGCCATACAATTTGAGAGATATCAAGGCGAAGTGAGAGGATTTTTAGAGAAAGCTAGGCTTGTGATTTTAACTAAAAGTGGTAAAATGAAACAAAGGTAAATTATGAAAGAGCTTGACACGAATGAATTCTTAGAGTATAAAGAAACTATACAATTTAGAGTGGTATCGTTTGAAGGGGGAACTGCCACGTTAAAATAATTAAAACCTTCGCTCACAAGGCGAGGGTTTTTTGTTTATCATAAAAGAATGTTGAAGAGTAGCATCTAAAATTATAATTATATTGAGGCTGGAAAATGAGTAAAACAAATGATCTAGATGGAGTAATAGGTATTCTTCTCGGAATAATAGGGGGCATAGCCTTGGCTGCGCTTTTGAAAAATTTACTTCAAAAGAAGTGCCCTCATTGTAATAATTTGAATGATATGAATACAGAATTCTGCAAATTTTGCCGGGGTAGCTTAAAATGAATCTTCAAATGCTAATCTCTCCAAAAATACAACGGATAACAGAGAAAACCGGGGAAATAACATTACTTGTTGTTTCAGTTGTGTTAATGGCTAACTATTACAGAATGATTGACTTGAATAAGCTTGGGGTACCCTTTTTATGTATAATCTCATGGATTTATCTTTTGCTAAACATAGGATTAGCAAATATATTCAAATATTATAGGAATAAAGATAATCCAATCTGTCCAAAATGCAGAAAGAAATTAATTGAAGTCAAGGAATACGAGTGTACTAAATGTGGCGCGTTGAAGTTTGATAACAAATAGAAATTTTAGGCGTCTAAACCCTATGCTGGAAATAAAAGAGAAATGAGAAAATGAATAACTGCGGTGGTTTAGGATTACTAAGGGAAGAGAAGACAAAAATTGAGTCTCGTGTTTATCCATGGAAAGACATTTCAGAAGAAATGATACAATCAAATGCATGTAATGGCGTGCTGACAGAATACGCTGACGAGTTAGCTGGAGTCTATGCTAAGAAAAGCGATTTAACGGATAAAAAATCAAGAGGCCAGTTTTTCACTCAAAAGGCAATTGGTTTGTTTATGGCTGGCATGTTTGATATTAATAAATCATCTTTTAATATTCTAGATCCCGGTGCTGGTATTGGCATGCTTAGCGCTGCCTTCTGTGAACGCCTGCTGAATTTACGCAAGGCCTGTACTATATGCCTTGATGCATATGAAACCGATTCAAAATTAATTCCCTATCTTGAGAAAACGCTTAAAAAATGCAAGGCTACTCTGGAAGAAAAGGGACATGTGTTTAAGTATAAAATCATTGAAAAAGACTTCATTCTAAATAATCCGAACTATCTCAACAAAAAAACACTTTTCGGAACAGAAATCCAGCCGATTTATTATGATTATATTATTTCAAATCCACCCTATTACAAATTAAACAAGAATTCTCCACAGACTCAAATTATGAATGAATTCGTTTCTGGCCAGCCCAATATTTATTCTTTTTTTATGGCATTGTCTTTGGAAATGCTTAAAGATGATGGGCAGATGGTCTTTATCACGCCAAGAAGCTTTTGTTCGGGATTGTATTTCAAGAGATTCCGAAAATGGCTGCTAGATCATGGCAACATTAATAATATCCACGTTTTTGAATCAAGAAAAGATGTTTTCACAAAAGAAAATGTATTGCAAGAAAATGTTATTATGCGGATAACACCTAAGAAGGAAGGGAAAGAACAAAAACATGCAACCATAACAAAAAGCATGAATAGCCTGTTTCATGACCTTAGTGAACTCAAGATTGATTACGAGGACATTTTTCATAGAGAAAATGGCGATATTTTTATTAAAGTGCCTTCATCAAAAGTTGATATTAAAATTCAGCGCATTGTCAACTCATGGAAATGCACATTAAAGGATCTCTGCCTGAAGGTCTCTACAGGGCCTGTTGTATCCTTTCGCGCAACCAAATTTTTGTCTCCTGAATTCAATGATAATAAATCCATGGTGCCTCTTTTGTGGATGCATAATATCAAGGGAATGGATGCCGTGTGGCCTATCCATAACCTTAAAAAAGAGCCAGCCATTAAAGCCAATGAAGAAAGTAAGATATTATTGGTTCCTACAAGCAACTATGTATTAGTAAAAAGATTTAGCTCTAAAGAACAGAAGAAAAGGGTGCATGCAGGGGTTTTGCTGAAATCAAGGATGAGATTTGATCGAATAGGCATTGAGAATCATCTAAATTATATTTACAAATATGGCGGTTTGCTTTCGGTCGAAGAAGCTTATGGTGTTGCTGGCGTTTTGAATACCTCAATCATTGATATTTTTTTCAGAATGCTGAATGGGAGCACACAGGTGAATGCTGTAGATATTGAAAATCTGCCTTTTCCATCACTTGAGGATATTCAAGCAATCGGCAAGGCTATTATAAATTCAAAACCAGCCATAGGGCAGGAATTGGATAAGCTTGTTGTCGACATTTTAAAAATAGGCCCGCAAATTTTGCAGGATTTAAAGGAGGTTTACAATCAAAATGGGGAAAATTAAAGAAGGTTTGGATATTCTGATAAAAGTCGGGGTGCCACGCGAACAGCAAAATGAACGTTCATCTCTAACACTTTTAGCTATTTTAGACTTAAAGAAAAACACTCTTTGGACTGGAGCAAAGAAGAGAATTATCCGCATTCACGATATTCTTGTTTTTATCCAGAAGAATTACAATAAAAAATATGCTGAGAATACCAGGGAAACTATTAGAAGGCAGACACTGCATCAATTTGAACAGGCTGGTATAGTAGAAAGAAATTCTGATAATCCCCTCAGGCCTACAAATAGCCCCAATACCGTATATAACATAACAGATGAAGCCTTAGCATTGGTTAAGGTTTACGATACCCATGAATGGGATAAAATGCTTCATGAATTTGTGACAAAGAAGGGAAGATTAATCGAAAGGTACGAAAAAAGGAAGGATAAAAATCTCATACTGTTAAAAACTTCGGCAGGAGGATTTAGTAAGTTCTCGCCCGGTAAACACAATCAATTACAGACATGAATAATCAAGGAATTGGTTCCGAAAATTTGTTGTAAGGCAAAGTTGGTATATGTTGGCGATGCAGCAAATAAATTT
>JAQTQJ010000026.1 GCA_028712255.1 Candidatus Omnitrophota bacterium | reverse complement strand
ACAGCTTTCATTATTTTCCCCATTGGTGGTAGGCATTAACGAAACGAATGATATTTTCGGTCGTTTTGGGATGGGAAGCCATCTTTTCCAAAACATCAAGCGGCGCAGAAATAGCATCAGCTCCGGCCAAAAAGGCTTCAACTACATCCCTCATACTTTTAGGACGAATGCCTCCGACGATAATTTCCGTGTTGAACCCGTTCAAAAGCTGTCGACTGTTTTCCACCATCTTGAAAGGGTCAACGCCCATATCTTTGATGTTCGAAGCGTGAATGAAGAAATACTTGGCGCCGGTATTGGCTGCCAGAATCGCATGGGCTTCGTTCATACCCAAAGTACACTCAACGTTAATATTAGCTTCGGTCAGTTCCTTGGCTAACCTTGATTCTTCCCAGCCCGCAGGGATCCTGATAATCAGGTTCTTGTAATTAATCTGGGAAGCCAGGTCTTTGGCCTGCTCGGCCATCCTTTCGGGATCGGCTTCCGTCAGCATCACGCTGATGGGTATTTCCTGCTTATACTTCTTACACAGTTCGGCTATCTTTCTGACATTGTCAAAATATTCGCTCACTACCATACCGGGATTCGTGCTGATACCCGATAAAATATCTTTCTGCAAAGCTTTCTCGACTTCCTCGGGGTTGGTGCTGTCTAAAAATAATTTAAGTTTTTTGTTTGCCATGTTTTTATTATCTTTATTAATGATTATGTCTTCGGTTTCGTTAATTTTAGGCATTTTAGTGAATTCGCTTTCGATCAAGAATGCATCACCATCGTTGTCGCGGGTTGAGACCTCCATCACCACGGTGTCTTCCAAACCGCCGGCCTGGTGCATCAATCCCGGAGAGATATTAACCGCCTGCCCGGGATGCAAAACAAAGAATCTGTCCTCTCCCTTGCCCGCCCTGATTCTCAGCAATAGCTTACCCGAATGGACGAAATAAGCTTCCTGCTTGTAGCAATGAAAATGAAAACTGGAATTGTTGCCTTTTTTGAAAAATATTTTCTTGCCGCAGAATTCCCGGTTAACCATCGTCCAAAGCACGTCCGCCCAATATTGGTCGCGGAAATTGAAAACAGCTGACTTTTTAAGAATCCCGTCCCTTAAGTCGTCACTGGAAGGAAGCCCCGAAAAGAAATAAACAAAACTGTCCTCTTTGGCTTCAATATTGAGCGGCTCTTTAAGCTGATCGGCCCGGAATAATAAGGTTTCCTGAGGCTTCAAATTATTGGATTTTATATCCACTTCGCCGCCTTCCACGTATATTAATACTTCCCTGTCTGGAAAATTTTCTGGGCCCAAAGGGAAAACCGATCCTTTTTTGATGAAAGCCTGGTATAAGCCGTAGCGCTCGCTGTCGACTGCCCGGCAAAAATAGCCTCCGGCCGTTTCTTCGCGCTGCGGAGTGTAAATCTGCTTTTCCACTTCATTAATATCGTAACCGTATTGGTATATTTTTGGTTTAGGCATAAATCTTAATTAAATCTTGCTTTTGGGGCGGCACAGTTCCCAAAATAGTTGTTGATAAGGCTGCCCAAGCGTTGGCGATATCCAGGCTTTCCTGGGGCGATTGTCTGTCGCCCACGCTGAAAGCGGCTAAGAATGAATCGCCTGCGCCACAAGGATCAATAGCATTGACCTTATGGGGATGGCCCTGGACAAATTGGCTGTTAAATAAGGCTGCCGAACCTTGCTCGCCCAGCTTTATCACAATATTGTTAAGCTTAAGTTTTTCTTTCAATAAATTTAGAGATCCTTTTATATTTTGCGCATCAAAACCAGGCAAAACCGCCCTGGCTTCGGTTTGGTTGAAAAACAAACAATCAACTCCCTGATAAAGATGGTGGTTGCTGGGCCGGTGGGAAATCTGGGAATCTACATACATTGGCTTTTCATACTTCTGGCTCAATCTTTTTAAACCGGAAATCATTTCCTGGCTCAAAAGCCCGTGCTGGGCATCTAAGACCACTATCACATCGACATCTTTAATAAAGGATTCCATCTCTTTAATGATTTTTTCCCCTAAAGCCGACTCGATATAGCGGTTATCCACTTGATTGGCCTGAAAAAGCTTTTTATCATCAACCCAAAATCTCTTTTTGACTATGGTCGGCCTGGCCTTATCGACAAATAAATGCTTTTCCAGGTTGGGATGCTGAAATTTCTCATAATACTTGGCAGCTTCGTCATCGCCTACCACTGAAAAAAATAAAACATATCCGCCTAATTCCAAAATATTATTCGCAATCAAACTGGCTCCGCCGAAAGAAACCGCTGTTTCGCCCTCCTCAATTTCGGGAGCCTCTGAGTCTGAAGACAGGCAAACTATTTTACCTTTGCTGTAAATATCCAAAATAGTATCGCCGACAAGCAATACCCTTTTCTTTTCAAATTTTTGGATAATTTCTGCTTTGTCCATTGATATTATTTTTTACCTTGAGTTTGTTCTATTATTCTGGTTGTAGAATAATTAGCCACTTTCGGACAAATCTTAATCTCTACTTCTGCCGGTACTTTATCAACTTCCCTAAGCTGCTCGGGCGTCAAATCATCAACGGCCTTAGCTAATATATTGGGCTTTATCTGCTGGATTATATTGACGGTGTTGACGTCGTCGAAAATGACCACTTCATCAACGTAGCTGAGTTTCTCCAGCATGGATTTACGCGCCTCTTCGTTGTTTATCGGCCTATCCGGACCCTTAAGGATCTTGACGGCCCTGTCTGAGTTAATGCCGACAATCAGCTTATCGCCCAAAGACTTGGCGAATTTCAAAAGCTGAATGTGGCCGGGATGGATGATATCGAAAACTCCGTTGGTAAAAACTACCTTTTCCTCGGCTTTAGGATAACCAGCTAGTCTCTCTAAAATATCAAGGGGCACGGTAACAATTTGGGCGCCAGCCAGAAAAGCATCAATCAGATCTTTCATATTCTTGGGACGCACGCCGCCGACAATGATCTCGGTATTGGTACCCTCAAAAAGCTTGCGGGTCTTGCGGATGACCTCGAAGGAATCTCCGCCCATGTCTTTGATGTGGCAGGAAAAAATGGAAAAGTAATCCGCGCCGGCGTTGGCCGCCAAGATCGCCTGGGCTTCGTTCATCCCGCAAGTGCAGTTCACTTTAATATTGTTCTTTTTTAACTCCCTGATAACCCTCACTTCTTCCCAGCCGATGGGAATCTTAATATTCAAATTGCTGTAATTGACGCGAGACGCGAATTCTTTGGCCTGGGCGATCATTTTGTCCGGCTCAGTTTCGGTGACCATCATACTGATGGGCACCTCCTGGCCGTATTTCTTGCACAGATCAGCCATCTTCTGGATGTGGTTAATATAATCGTTCTGGGGATCGCTGCCAGCCGGCTCTTTGGTGATGATCTCGGGGTTAGTAGTTAACCCAGAGATTATTCTCTGTTTAAGGCATTTTTCGATCTGCTCCAGATTAGCCGTGTCTAAGAATAACTTTAACTCTTGGGGTCTTGTGTTGTTCATAATATTTACCATTTATTAATTATTTTTTTAGCTTTATCTTTAAACTTTTTATAAGTGTAATAAACGTCGTTCTCAGCGCGAGGCGAAACTACTCTTAAAATTTCAACTCCTAAAATCCTGTACTGGCCTCCAACCTTATAAGCCTTAATAGCGCCTCTCTTTAAGAGCCGCTTAATGGTGCTTTCTGAGATCTTTAAGAAATCGCGGGCTTCCTCGGTAGTATAGACAATATTTGGCTTGATTTCTTCGGTCATATATCTATTCCTCATTCTAGGGAAGCCAAGAGGAAGTGTCAAGAGGTGTCAAAAGGTATCACTCATAGATAGTAAATAAAATACGCCGGCGAAGCCGGCGCATCTGAGAATATCATTGTTTATTTCTTCCACAAGGTGGTTTCGTAAATGCCTATTTTATATCTCTTTGGGCCAAAAAATACTTTGGTCTGCCAATTTTTTAATTTCTCTTTTATTTCGTAAAACTGCGGTTCCTTAGAATCGTCAATCATTAAGTAGCCCTGAGGTTTTATCTTCAGAAGAGCATGTTGAACGCACTCTTTTCTTTGGTCGCCGTCGATAAAAACTATATCGAAATAGTTGTCGGGATATTCATCAATGACTTCGCAGTATTCTTCGGGGCTCTTCAGAAGATATTTACAGAATGGATTATCGCCGATAAGTCCAGAAATATATTTATGCCAGTCCAGGTCGTGCTCCACCGCTATTACTTCCCCTACTCTTTGAGAAAACCAAAGCGTTGAGCCACCCCCCCCGAATTCAAATATCTTCATATTTTTGTTCAAGTAGCCGTTGAGCCAATCTATGGCCTCATAAGAAAGCCATGGCACCTTATCTTTTACGGTATTCCCGCCGGACAACAAAGACCCAATATATGGAATGAAATATTGAATGGTTTTCGGATTCTTGCAAAGCAAAAATGAGTTCCTGATCAATCTATAAACCGATAAAGAAGTCCTGTAAACAATCCTTAGCGGCCCATACCGCCTTATAAAAAGTATTAATTTATTCTGACTAGATGCGCTTTGCATAGTTAATTTTTACTCGTCTTATTCTATCGCTTCGGCCTTTAAATAACTGCCAGCCCTTACTGTTGTTGGCGTCCCATTCGATGTTGCCTGCGCCCAATATAATTTTAGTTTTCCAGCTGTGCCATCCATTTTTATGGTGCCACTTACCTGTATTACCGTTACTGTATTTGCCGTTATGGGAATCCTACTACTTTCTTTCCTATCTCCCTCAAGCATTTCTGCGAGACCAAATGTGCCGCCATGGGCACCCATAAATCCTATTTTCGGTACCCACGAAGAAACATCGGTATCAAAAGCAATCTTGATATCCGGCGTGGCGCTTGTACTACTTGCGAATATGACTCCTTCTATCATATACGTTTTATTAGCAGTACTCGTCGTAAAGTTTAAAATAAGTTCACTATCGGGTTGGACAGCTGAACTATTCATAACAGATTGATCATTAGATTTATAAACTTTCGTAATAGTAGTGTCCACAACAACATATTCTACTACGAGATATGGGTCATGACTCGTGCCCGAAGTTTCAGAAGCGGCAATCTCTATACTTCCTCTTGTATTAGAATCTACAGGGTCATCAACAATATCATGTCCCTC
The DNA here is from genome assembly GCA_028712255.1 of Candidatus Omnitrophota bacterium. Lineage (NCBI taxonomy): Bacteria > Pseudomonadati > Candidatus Omnitrophota > Candidatus Omnitrophota bacterium. Next base: position 1,896 of record JAQTQJ010000026.1, on the reverse strand, counting down.
TCTTACTCCTAAACAGGTCCAGCCAGTTAAAGAAGAACCACACGTGCTTGATTCTCCATATACCTTAATCCAACTAAGCCCATTAGAATTAAGGGGCCAATCATTATAGCTACTAGCAGTAAGATCAGTTGTATCAACCGATCCACCGATAACTATATCGGTGCTGGTAGACTGACAGCCAATCTCCCCGTCATTTCCATACCCATTATCACAATAATCAGTGTTAGATAAGGTTGTGTAGTCCGCCTGAAACGTTTCGACAACTGCCATATAGCCGTTACTATCGTTGTCGGTATCAATTCTGTTATTAGATAAATAAAGGAATAAATCAGCAGAACTAATTTGGGAACCACTTGGAATACTACTAGTGTCAAATGGGAAAAAACTCCTATAAATCCAATTATATGTGCCATCATTACCGGAGGCTACATAAGTATATGCTTGGGCAGGCCCTGCTGAATTTCCTGCTACCGGATCACGGGCCGTATCCCAACTTGAACCATTAACATCGTAGGTGACATATCCATCTCCGTCTCCGGCATACGGAGCAATAGAATCGGCAAAAACATTTTTACCCAGTAATTTATTGAAAAAATTTCCACTTGTTTGTCTATTAAAAGCATCTATCGTAGTCGTGGCAATTTTTACTTCGTGCCATTTATTTTCTTGTGGTACATAATAAAGGGGAGTACCAGAATAAATCTTTGCTATCCAAATTTCTCCTTTTTCGTCTTTATTTTTTGGAAAAAATTGTGTATTACCGGTTCTTTTTGACATATCTTCGGGTATTCCAAAATAATTTGCTTGACCAACTAATTGGTCGGAAATATAAGCATAACTAATTATTCTGCCATTATTTATAAATGAGCCCGGCTCTCCAGTTATCCAGTCAATTTCTCTGCTCTCGATGATTTTATTTGTCGAAGCCTTAAGTTGATAATCTGTCGGAATTGGGTCTAATAAAAAAGCGCGTGCAGTCGCGGCAGCAGCCCCAATAGCAATAATTATAATTCCTAAAAATAATAAAGGACTTCCTTTTTTAAATTTAATAAAATATTTAAAGTTGCTCATAAATTAGCAGCTGTGCCATTTTTAAAAATGACGCAACTAATTAATAATTATCAAGTTTATTATAATATATAAAATTAACTTAATAAAAATTTGGCGGCTTCGAAAACCTCTTCTGTGGTAATTTCCTGGAGTTGTCGGCTAAACCAGTTTCTGCATTCTGAACTGGGCGAAACGACGGTGGAATAAGCGAGAGAGGAGTTAGTATTTTTCTGTAAAACCCTGCATCCGCTCCCTGAAGGAGTTTGTTCCCGTATGTCATAACAACCCCCGATGTCTACCACCGGCACCTTTAGGGCGTTGGCTATATATAAAGGTCCGGAATCCACGCTGATAAACAATTTCATCATTTTCAGCAAGGCGGGTAGTTCATACAGTTTAAATAAACCCGAACCGTTAACGCTGCCGTTCCGCATCATGCGCTGTACCTCTTTAATTTGGACGCTATCGTCAGCCGATCCGGTAAAGATTATTTTGGATCCCAATTTTTCTGCTAATAAATCTGCGAGGGAAGCGAACTTAGACAAATCCCACTGTTTGATCTTGTTCCCGGGGACGGGACTGATGCCGATTAACAAATCATCGGTATTTAAATTATTCTGCGTCAAAAAATCCAAGGCTTTTTTTTCTTCTTCCGGCTTAATAAAAACCTCCTTCTCTTCCGATGGCTGCCCGATGCCCAAGAATTTCAATAAATTAAGATAATGGCCGACAAGATATGTGTGGCTTTTATATTCCAGGCGATAATTATTGAAAATAGAGAGCACGCTCGTTATCTCTCCCATGCCCTTATAATAGGTAGCCACCCTATTTGGGATGAAAGACCAG
>JAQTQJ010000025.1 GCA_028712255.1 Candidatus Omnitrophota bacterium | reverse complement strand
CAAGCCCTTAGTTCAAAGGAAGGCAGCCCTGTTTTCTGATTTTTCATCTTTTTATAAAATCCTATCGGCCAAAGGCGATTCACAATTTTCTTTAGACAGAACAAAATATGCGCCAGACCGCTGGGGAAGGTATGTATATAATAAATTGAAAAAAGAATACAAGGAAGAGAAAGCCAGATTAGCCGCAACAGGTGCCTTTAATCAAAAGAATTACGGTGTAGACCTGATATCTTCTTCGAGCGCCTGGTATATTGTTTGGCGAAAAGTCTACCTTCGCAAGGGCTCCGCGGACGAAGTGCTCTTTGCTTTACAAAATATGTTAGATAAGACTGCTAATAAATATGAAAGCCTGGCTATTAATCTTTATATCGCCAGGCTTAAGCTTTATAACTGTATAGGCGAAATTAATAGTGAAGAAGAAGTTTGCCGGTATATCTTGGCCAGGAGGTTCTGGGCAAGACCTATAGCGCTTCATCCTGCCCATTTAAATTCAGTCAGAGAAGAGATATGCCAACTGACTAACTTATTTAACTGCCTGGTTAGCGGCCCGGACAGGGAGTTTGTTTCGGATAATTCCTTACCCCGGAGTATATTTTTTAATTTATTGGGCAGGGATATAGCCAGAAGCAAAATAGCTTTTGATGAAAAAATGTTAAAATTCGGTGCCCAGAACAAAAAATGGCGGGGGTATCTCCTGGAAGGTTTCCTGGATGAGGAGATAATTTTAGGCCAGTTAGATATATCCATTATAAAGAGGCTGTTAGAAAAAGCCGATCAAGGGGAGGTGGCTGTAATTTCGATATACCTTGGCAGGTTGTTATATTTACAAGAAAGCCAGCCGAAACTTGAATCCTTAAAAAAACTCTCTCGTAGTTTGGGGGCTAACTGGGACCATCTTTCTTATGGGTTAGGTATTCAGTCAGGATTGGATTTTTTTGAAAACAAACAAAAGTTTTTCTCTTTAAGGGAAGAATTCGAGAAATCCATGACCATGTTCTTTTATCCTGGTTTTGGCCGGGGGATAGCTGGGAAGCTTGGTTTAGAGGCAAGCAGTTTTAAAAGAAAAATTAAAGATATCCCGAATTATCTGAAAGTATATTGTTACCTTGGTTGGGGAGAGAACCTGCTTGAAATATCCGATTTCGATTTTGAAAAAGCGGCATTACGAATATCAAAAGAAAATATTTCTAAAAATGAAAAGAATTTTGCTTTTCGCGGTTTAGGGCTAGCCGTCGCCCACTGGTATTTTAATGAGTTAATTAAAGGCGCAGTATTATTGAAAAAAATCAAGGATACCGATTTTAGATATGATTGTTTTTATGGAATGCAGGATTTTATTTACCATTATGGCGCAAGGTGGGGTAAATATGACCCAAGAGCCATGGGTAGTATAATCTCGAAAAGCAGTGGGTTAGAAAAACACTAATCTTTTGTGATTTTTAGGATCCGGCTTTTTATATTATCGGAAATATAAAGATTATCCTGGTTATCGAAAGCTATGCCTTCCGGGCGGCTTAGGCCGTCTTTAGGGGACAATACCGGTACCAGCTTAGAATTAGCAGATAGTTTATAGACAATATTTGAACCGCTGTCTGAAATAAATAAGTTGCCTTTAGAATCAAAAGAAATTGATTCTGCGGCTATTAGTCCATTTGAACGGTCTAATAACAAGGTGTACGAGCCGTCAGCTCTGAATTTAAAAATAGCTCCGGCTTCATCATCGGCTACATAGAGATTTCCTTTATTGTCAAAGATAAGGTCCTCGGGGGTGATTATGCCGGAAGTAAAATCTGCAAAAACGGAAATTTGTTTATCCGGGGTAATTTTAAATATGCAGAACCTTTCTTCGTCGGCGGTAAAAAGGTTGCCTTTTGAGTCAAAGGCTAATCCTTCCGGCTGTAGGATTCCGTTTGAACGGTTAAGAAAAACGCTTCCTTTGTGGGGGGCTTCGAACCTAAAAACAGTGCCGGTAGCGTCATCGGATACGAATAGAATATTATCTTTGATGGCGATACATTCGGGTTCGACCAAACCATCATTTTGGTCGGCAAATACCGATATCTCCCCTTGGGGGGTTATTTTAAGAATGTTATGCGCCTTTTCATTGGCAACAAATAAATTATTTTCGCTATCAAAACGTAATCCGTCGGAATGCGATATACCGTTTTCCTCGGTTGCAACTACTTCCAACCGGGCATAGGCATAGGTGAAAGATAAAATTATAGAAAAGAAAAAAATAAGCAGGCTATTTTTAATCATTTTTAATAGAAACAGTATACCACAATTAATTTTTGAAGGAAATAATGTTGAAGCCTGGCGTTTTTAGGGAAAGAATAATGTTAGTATTATTCGGGATATTTTTATCCCGCATCTTCTTAGAAGCCGGATTGCGCCTTGGGGGGTTCATATTTTTTTTAGTTCAGGACCATCGCAATACTTTTTCTTTGAAACAGAAATCAACCTAGACCATCCTGTGTTTAGGAGAGTCTACAACTGCTTTGGGAGGCGCATACCCTTATCCTTCCCAGCTGGAAAGGATTTTAAACTCATCAAATCGGGATGTGAAATTTGGCGTAGTCAACAAAGGGGTGCCGGGCATACATACTGGCGGAGTTCTGGCAAATTTAACCGGCAACCTGGATTTCAAAGAAGCGCATACTTTAAGGGCGTACTCCAAGAATTGTAAAAATTTATGTGTACAGTCTTGTTATTCAGACGAAGACTCCTTTCGCTTTATAAAAGTGCTGGGAATAAAAAAAATGAATGAGTATTTTGAAAGAGAGCTGATAAAGCTAGAAGATATGATCGGTTTTTACGCCAGCCGAATCATTGCTTATCCTTTAATCGCTCCCGAACACGTGTATTTTTCGCTGACTAACAGATGCTGCCTGCGCTGTATTATGTGCGATATACCAAAATCTTCTTCGGGGCAAGAAAATGAAGCGACCACCCTAGAGGCAAAAAAAATTATCCAGCAGATTAAAGAGTTGGGAGTAAGGCACCTGATACTTTCCGGCGGCGAACCGCTGCTGCGTAAAGATATTATCGAGCTTATCAGCTTTTCCAGGGAAGCCGGGATTGCCTGGGTCGATATTATTACTAACGGCACACTTATTGATGATGATTACGCTCAAAAACTGATTAAATCCGGGTTAAACCATATCACTGTTTCTTTAGACGGTTTGCTTGAGGCCAACGATCAGATAAGAGGAAAAGGATCTTTTAATAAATCTTCCGCCGCCATCGATAAATTAAATTTTTATAAGGAAAAATTAAATTTAAAAGGCCCTTCAATCGGCATAAATTTTACTATCCTCAATAAGAATATCGGCGATATATTGAAGATAACCGAATTTGCCAGGAATAAAAAATGCAATACAGTTGTATTCCAGCCCGTTTTAGTCAGTAATGTCAGCATGCAGGAACGTAAAAGAAGCGATCTGTGGCCATTAACCGGGGAGCTTAATATGCTGGAAAACAATATCCGTAAGCTGGTTGAAATAAAAGAAAAAGCCAAAGATATGTTTATCTATACCGATTCGGTCATATTAAAGGCTATTCCGGATTATTTCAGGGGCAGGCGGCCAGGCAAACGTTTTAAGTGTTACGAGGGGATTAAGCGGATTGTAATAACCTCGGAAGGAAAGCTATGGAGCTGTATGGGCACATACGGGGATTTGAGGAAAGATAATTTAAAAAAACTTTGGCATTCCGAGCAAATGCAAAAGATAAGAAAGAATGTAAAAAAATGCAAAGCCCATTGCCTTCAGGACTGCGTCTATTTTCCCATGGATATTTCCGGGCAGATAAATCAATTTTCTTCCGGCATAACAGACATCCGGGATAGCCAGGAGCTGCGTTTGCGGTTATCTTCAAGGATTGATTTTTGCGCAGATTATCTGAAAGCTAACCTGAGATCCAACCCCTGGGATTTTTTCAATTTAAAAAGGGAAATAAGCAGGTTAGCTGCGATTAAAAGGGATTTATCGAAATAAAATAAGTGGCAAGGGATTAAGAAAACATGGACCATCTGAAAAAATTCAGGCAAAATCTGGCTTATTATTTTTCCGATAAATTAAACCGGCCCCTGGCCTAAGAATTACTTAAGGCGATAACTTTATCCAAAACAGATATGGGTGTTATCTAATATATGCCATTGCAGGCTAAACTTTCAATTATACAGAAAACAATACTGATATTATTTGGAATATTTTTATCGATTATTATTCTTGAGATAGGGTTACGTTTTGGAGGGTTTATATTTTTATCCGTGCAGGAATATCGGAATATCCATTCTTTGAATCAAAAATCGACTTGCCGCATCCTATGTTTAGGAGAATCCACAACTGCTTTAGGCGGGGAATATTCTTACCCTAGCCAACTGGAAAGAATCCTAAACTCCGCAAACACAGGAATAAAATTCAGCGTAATTAATAAGGGTATTCCGGGAACCCATACTAAAGCCATAGTAGAAGATTTGCCAGACAATTTAAATAAGTATAATCCGGATATAGTAATTACTATGATTGGTATAAATGATCAACTTGAATTTTTACAAGCCCAAGATGTAACATCTAATTCAAAAGTAGTTAATTTCTCAAACCAATTAAGGGTTACTAAGCTTATAAAGTTTCTCTGGTTGTATATTAAGACAAAAATAAATACTCAAAAGATATGCGGAACTGTGGTTAACAGAGAATTCAGGTTTTTATTTTCCGATTTTGTTTTGGGATTGAAAAATTGTTATGCCAATCAACAAGATTCTGTGGGTCAAGAACCGTCATCTAAGGAAGATATAAAACCGGATTCAAAAAGTGACGCTGCATATGTAGGTTTGGGATGGTCTTATTTAAATCAGCAGAAGTTATTCCAGGCAGAAGAAGAATTCAAAAAAGCCTTAGTAGCTAACCTGCAAAGTGACTCAGCATATGTAGGTTTGGGAACTTGTTATTCTCGCAGAGGAGATTTATCCCAAGCTATAGATATGTATAACGAAGCCTTAAAGATCAACCCTAAAAGCGATACCGCATATACAGGGCTAGGGTATTGTTATAGCTATAATTCTAAATTTGCGCAGGCAGAGGAACTGTATAAAAAAGCTATAGAAGTAAATCCAAATAGTGATTATGCTTATCTTGGATTAGGACAGGTTTATTCTAATCAACTAAGGCTATCCCAGGCGCAAGAGGCCTTTCAAAAGGCTCTAAAGATCAACCCTAAAAGCGATACCGCATATACAGGGCTAGGGTATTGTTATAGCTATAATTCTAAATTTGCGCAGGCAGAGGAACTGTATAAAAAAGCTATAGAAGTAAATCCAAATAGTGATTATGCTTATCTTGGGTTGGGGTGGGTTTATTCTTATCAGTTAAAATTCGTTCAGTCAGAAGAGGCATTCAAAAAAGCCTTAGAGATAAATCCCAATAATTATAATACATATGTTGACATGGGATCTATTTGCAGCGCGCAGGGAGATTTATCCCAAGCTATAGATATGTATAACAAGGCCTTAAAGATAAATTCTAAAAGTGATATTGCATATAATGGGTTAGGATACTGTTATATGTCTAATTCTAGGTTTGCCCAGGCAGAAGAAGCATTCAAAAAAGCCTTAGAGATAAATTCTAGAAATGATAAAGCATTGGGAGGGTTAGCGGAGTTATGCCAGGAGAGAGGTCAATTTGAATTTGCTAACGAATATCGTCAAAAAGCAAACGCAGCACGGTTAAAATATTATAATTCCTCCGTTTTCTTCAACTACTTAAAGCTCAAGGATATCCTAGATCAAAGAAGGGTTAAATTTGTCTGTGTGCAGTATCCTAATCGTAGCATTGAACCACTAAAAAACATATTTAAAGACAAGCAAGGTATTATCTTTGTTGACAATGAGAAGATATTTAGGGATGCAATTAAGAAGGATGGATGGAAAGAATACTTTCAGGATGCTTTCGCTGGCGATTTTGGCCATTGTACCCCTAAGGGAAACAGGTTATTGGCAGAAAATATTGCAAAAGCTATCCTAAAAGAGGTCTATAATAAGTAAATAGGAGGGTCTCTGGCAGGGTTCTTAAAAACTGTTCGTTGAAATATGCAGGCTATTTTGGGATAATATTATATTTAAAAGTTAATCACTAAAACAGGAGTAAGGTTATTATGCAGGCTAAACTTTCAATTATACAGAAAACAATACTGATATTATTTGGAATATTTCTATCGATTATTATTCTTGAGATAGGGTTACGTTTTGGAGGGTTTATATTTTTATCCATGCAGGAATATCGGAATATCCATTCTTTGAATCAAAAATCGACTTGCCGCATCCTATGTTTAGGAGAATCCACAACTGCTTTAGGCGGGGAATATTCTTACCCTAGCCAACTGGAAAGAATCCTAAACTCCGCAAACACAGGAATAAAATTCAGCGTAATTAATAAGGGTATTCCGGGTATACATACAAGTGGTATACTAGAAAATTTAACAGATAACTTGGAAAAATATAATCCGGATATAGTAATTACTATGATCGGCATAAATGATCAGGTAGTTTATTTACAAGACCAGAACTTAAAAATAATTCCAGAAAAAAAAGATTTCTTTAGGGAATTAAAAATTTGGAAGCTCGGGTATTTTATTTGGTTACATAGTAAAGCGAAAATAAACGAACTCAGGATTCATAAGAAGGAAAATAAAAAAGATAATTCTTTATCTTTTAATTTTGTTTTCGGATTAACGGATCTTTATGCTGAAGATAAAAATTCTTTACAACCAGATCAAATTAATTACGACGAACATGTTAATTTAGGATGGTTATACACAAATCAAAAAAAATTCGTCCAGGCGGAAGAAGAGTTCAAAAAGGCTTTAGAGATGAATTCGCAATGTGATAATGCATATTTTGGCTTAGGGACTTGCTACGCGCGCCAAGAAAGATTTGCTGAAGCAAGGGCATTATTGAGAAAAGCTCTTGAAGCTAATCCCAAAAACTATCGTGTATACATTGAGCTTGGAGGATGTTCCAATTGCGAGGCAAAACATGGGCAGGCGGAAGAGGAGTTTAAAAAAGCCCTAGAGATAAACCCGCAAGCGGAAGATGCGTATCGCGGGTTAGGTTGGACCTATGAGCTTCAAAAAAAATATCCGCAGGCAGAAGAAGCATTCAGTAAAGCCTTAGAGATAAATCCGGACAATTATTACAATTGTGTTGATTTTGGATTATTGTGTAGTTTAAAGGGAAGATATTCTCAGGCAGAAAAATTATTAAAAAAGGCTTTAGAATTAAGGCCAGGGGATGAACAGGTATATGCTAATTTAGGGTGGTGTTATAAACTTGAAAAAAAATATCCGCAGGCAGAAGAAGCATTCAAAAAAGCCTTAGAGATAAATTCTAGAAATGATAAAGCATTGGGAGGGTTAGCGGAGTTATGCCAGGAGAGAGGTCAATTTGAATTTGCTAACGAATATCGTCAAAAAG
>JAQTQJ010000024.1 GCA_028712255.1 Candidatus Omnitrophota bacterium | reverse complement strand
CCTAAAGGCGATTGCCGAACAAAAACTGGACAAGGTCATCTTTGATATCCAGAGCGGAAAAGACGAACGTAAACCCCTGCTTAAAGCCACTGAGCCCTACCGCTATGAATTAGGCAGGAAGCAGCTGAATATGTTCGCTCCGTTCTTCGGCTTTTCTGAGAACATAAGCGAATATGGGGAGTTAGATATCTTCAGGATATTAAGCCTCAGCCCTACCCAGAAGATCGATCTTTTCTATCTGGTTGGCGGGGACCATTACAATAGATGGTCCAAGAACAAGATCTCCCGGGTTATTAGTGACGGCACTGTCATTGAAGGTACAATTCAGGCTCCTCAGGATATGCTTAAAGGTACTCAGCGCTATGAGGAATGGGTCAAGCAATACGGAATGAATCCTGCAGCTGACACCATCCAAAAGTTAGAAGAATTGCCGCAAACCAATAGCTTTGGCTTTAATAATCTGCTTCATACCATATCCCCGATCTTTATCCAGCGCGGCGCAGTAACAGAGAAGATCCAAAGCACCTTAGACCTTATCTTCGTAGAAGGCGTAGGCAATGCCTCAGCCACTGCTGTCCGGGATGCTTTAGCCGGTAAAGGCAAGATAGAGAACTTAGTCTATCTACCGCATTTAGGTTACCAATACATCCAGAATCACCCTGAATACAAGGATATGATCATTAATCCCGAGAAGTATTCCTCGAGTCCGATTACCACCCCCATAAGAATAAAAGGGGTCTTTAACGGCAGGGATATAAACAATATCATTGAAGAAGTTGACATAAACCGGCTGGCTTCCGGAAAATCGGTCCAGAAAGGTCGTTTTTCTAAAGAAAGCCGTAAGCAAAAATCCCAGAGGGATTTTGATCAGTCGGTAGACATACTTGCCCTGGCTCTTGAAACAGCAGGAATCAAAGTCGATAAACTTTTAGGGATAACCTTTTATGACGAATATGATACCGCTGGGCATGTCTTAAATACTCTAAGTGACGGTCTTGATAAATATTACGCCGGGCAAGGCCGCGGTCTAATCATGGCTGTCGGGCCGATAGCCGGGGGCGCTGCCGGGGAGAAAGCTATGCAAGTCCTCATAGAGGAAGCGACGCAGGGAAGATCTAAAGACGTAGATTACCTGATAATTCAGGTAGATAAGAGTACCGGCAAGGGAAACAGCGTAAGATGGATGTTTGGAGTTGCCGACCGGCTCAACGTAAAAGCCATGCTCCATGTCGATGCCGACTTATGGACTATGTATAAGGGGCAACCTTCCCAGGAGCAGCCCATAGACTGGATCAAGCTGAGCATAAAAGATATAGAGGAAATGGAAGCCGAAGACGAAATAAAGGGAATAAGCCCTCGCTGGGTTAAGGAGTTATTGGAGCCGGCTCTCGATACCAGGATAAATGAGGGTAATGATAAAGTTTTTGTTTTACCTTATTATACAAGGTCGATATACGATGCTACCATTACCAAATTTTTAATGCGTATCTGGAGTGAAGTATTCTACCGCCGGAGGATTCAACAGCCGATAGGCGGCGATTTTGGATTTTCCATAGAATTAGTCAGGACTATTTTGGACAAGGAAAGCCTGTGGGAAGATCAAAACTTTTTAAGGTTCGGATACGATAACGTAGCCACCTGGATAAGCGTGGCTACCGGCGCCACCCTTTTTGAAACTGCCCTGGGTGAAAAACTCCACAAAGAGAGCGCCCGGATGAGGAGAGAATATTTAACCGACGAACAGATAAGGGAACTGCACAAGGCAAAGATACTGATAAAACGCAACGGAAGTTATATTTTTGCCATAGACAACCAGGATGCTTTAAGAGAGAGGATATTCGCCTACTCCGAGGAGCAGAAGAGAATCGATTGCCATACCGCCCTTGGTAATCTTCCGCCGTTTGAGGAGATAACGATCGAAGGCGGCAAGGTCATTCTGGAAGTAGATAATCTAAGGATAATGTTTGAACAGGTATTGATGTCGGCTTACCGGGCCCTGGAGATGAATGCCGGATTTATCCAGGATAACCTCAACCAGGAGATAGAGGGCGTAGGCCAGCTAGGGCCGGAAGAGTTGCGGCTTAAGTTGCCTCCCGAGCTGGACTTGAACTTTGACGTGGTATACGATAAATTCAAGAAGGGATATCTAAGATACAAGAGTTTTATAAGAGAGGTTTTGGGAAAGGAGATAGCCCAGCAGATAGATGTTCAGGCCGATGAAAAGAATAAAGATAATTTTAAGATATCCGAGGACCTCTATGCTAGAATTTTCGTTATAACTATTTCTATGATAGAGAAATACAAGGAATACCGCTTAAGGGATTTGGTTGAAGTCTTTGAATGCCTCTGGCGGGCCCGCGTGGCAAGTTTTATCAAGGATATAAAAAACTACGGGCAAAAACAAGAGAAAATAAATCTCCGCACCGCATATTTTAACACTGTTCAAAAAGCGGCTCGCCATGTAAATAAGCAGATAGAAGTTGTTGAGCAGGCTTGGCGTAGTAAAGATAACCATACTACCCAAGAGAGGCTCATTAATCATATTAATGGTAATGGTTCCTCCGGCGCATCCTCCAGTCCGCTTGCTCTCGGATCCTTGGTCAATATCCTAACCTCCAGCCGTTTATCCACAACCGATAGAACCTTAGCCTTAACCGAATCCGCCCATGTCCGCTTAACTAGCCGGGCTCCTCCGGTAACTGCCTTATCATCCATTACTCCCGATAAATACACTTATTCTTCCTCTATGGTAGATTTAGAGGACGTGCGTATTATTAAGGATACTTTCTTTGCTAACGGTGATGCCGGCTGGCGGAATAACATTAATGCTTTAAAAGAATTATCAAGTGTTGATGCCGCAGCAATCCGCCAAGCCCTTAAATTCCGCTACAATTATCTTGCCACTAAGCCGCTTGAAGCCTATAGGAGTGCTTATGAGAAAGTACTTAAGAATGGCCAGGCAACGGAATTATTTGGTTTCCTGCAGCGCGTAGTCAATTCTCTTAAGGCGCAAGGTAAGAATAAAATCGTCATTATCAACGCAACTTATGTTGGTGGAGGCGTAGCTGAGATGTGGAAAACAGCAGGGCCACTTTTAAAACAGGCTGGTATTGAAGCTGAATGGCATATCGTTTATCCTTCTAAAAAAGACTTCCAGGGCGTAACCAAAGGTATACATAATAGTATTCAGGGTAACAATGTGGATTTAGAGGATAAAGGTATGGCGTTTTGGGAAGAAGTTAACCAGGATAACGCCTATATTTTAAGAGACGTTTTTAGCGATAAAACCGTTGGCCGTTTCTTTATCGAGGATCCACAGGTGGCACCTTTGATTAAATATATTAAAGAAATTAATCCTCAGGCGCGTATTTGCTGGAGGCTGCATATTGATATTGCCGGCATCAGGAAACAGGTCCCCAGTGCTGTTAAAGCCTGGAAAGAAATCCTCAGTTATCTTAAATACCTGGATGAAAATGATATTGTACTCTTCCAGCCGTATCTTGCTCCGGACAGCTTAAATACCGAGCTGCGCGCCAACGTATTTAGCCAATATCCGGGCATAGATGTTTTAGCTGCCAAAAACGCGCCAATTACAGAAACAGAAATGCATAAGGGGATTTTGGCCATTAATGAGCTTTTAGAAAAGAATGGATTAGTTAAGGATTTAGGCCTTGGGCCAATCAATCCCAATAAGCCAGCTATTGTTTTAGGCGCCCGCGCGGATTACTGGAAAGGGCTTATTACGGGTTTAAGGTCATTTGAGCGCGGGGTTAAAGAAGGCTTTATTGAAGAAGACGTTGATTTTGCCATATTCTTAGGGGCTGCCAATGATGACCCGGAAGTTAAGGAGCATATTGACCTCCTGAAGAATATCATCAGGAGTTATGACGCAAAGTTGAGAAGGAGAATCCGGCTTATTCCCCTTACTCTTGAGGATAGGTATATAGCCGCTCTTTATAAATACGCCGCTATCCATCATATGCCGTTTATCGCTTTTTCCTTCAGGGAAGGTTACAATCTTATGGTAGACGAAGCAAGTGTTCATGGCGCTGCGCCGTTTGTCTCCAATGTCGGCGGCTTGGGAAGATTCAAAGATGGCCTGGATGCTTGGGTTGCGGATATCTTGAGCGTTGTCAACAATATTGAGAAGGCCTCCGAGCTTTATGTCTGGCATAAAGCTAACGGCAGGGTTGTTGGACTTGAAGTTAATCCTAGGGCGGTTGCCTTAGAGGATATTTTATCAGCCAAGCTTAAAGAGGTGTTTACATTAAGGAAAACCAATAGGGCCGTCTATGATGATCTCTACGTATCTATTGTCCGGAATGCCCGCGAGAAAACCTATACCTCTTCCTTGATACCTATGTTGAGTAATTATCTTGCCTTAGCTGCCGCCCCTCGCAGCGCATTACAGAGGGCAGCTTCGCGTATGCCGACAGACGACAACGCGCCTTCAGCAGACGAAATAAAGTTGGAAGAAGGTGTTTATGGAGAGGCCGTTTACTCTTCCTCGCCGGTAGAGATTACGCCTACCCGAATTGCAGAGATAGAAAGAATATTGAGAAGTGAATGCAACGGTAAAAAATTTACTTCAGTTGTTGGGTTAACTACTTCGTTACCGGTGGATAGCTTAAATAAGCGGCTTAAGATGCAGAAAATAGTTAGTTTCTTATCAGTGCAGCAAGAATTAAAACAAGCTGATTTATTAATGGTATTAGGCAGTCCTGATTTGCGCGTTCCTCAGGCAGCAGCTAGAATTTATAATCAAGGTTATGCGTCGAAGGTAATTCTTTCCGGAAATAGAGGCAGGTGGGGAAATCAGGATTGGGACAAAACGGAAGCTGAAGTCTTTAAAGATATAATGGTTAAGATGGGCGTACCTGAAAAGGCTTTTCTGCCCCTTGATAAAGAAGCTACTAACACGGGTGCAAATATAGTCAATATCATCAGTATCCTTAAAAATGAAAATATTACGCCTAAGTCGGTTGTTTTATTTCAGACTCCAATCTCCCAGAGAAGGTCATGGGCTAATTTTGTCCAGGATTTTACAAGAGAGAGCACTTATTTTGGACGCGTTGAATGTATAAATTACTCTCCGTATATACCGGATGTATCAGCTATGAATAGTGATGAATTCTGCAAATTCGTTACTTTCGTTTGGGGCGAAATAGAAAGACTGATTGAATATAGCTACAATGGCTGGATAAATAAGGAAATAGCTAGGGTTCCCGAAGATATCATTATTGGAACAGCAGCCCTGTTTATAGACGAAAGAATTAATGAGTTGAAAAGAAAATCAATCTCCAGCAGCCCGGTGGGAGGTCTTAGTGGAATTTATATGCGATATGTAGGCACATTTACTACTTTACAGAAAATAAAGCATGTTGAGCAGGTCAAGGTAAATGATTTATATAATATAGGTTTTTATGAAAGATTAATCGGTAAATATGTCTGTAAAATAATGGAGGCAAGAAAAAATGCGATTCCCGGCCTTGTTAGTGCTCTTAGGGGTAATGATTATATGTTACAGCGGATAGCAGCGTCTATTATTAGGCTTTTAGATAAAGGCGGGCATGGTTTAAAATTATTCCTATCTGGCTTGAAACATAACAGTGCATTTATCCGTTGGGAATCCTTAAGGGGTTTAAGGGTTATTATAAGTAACCCTGAGAAGATATGCGATGCTGGAGAATTTTTGCCAGTAGAGACTTTTAAGAATGATATCATAATCCATCTTGATATGATTGTGGCGTCAGATAAGGATGCAAGAGTAAAAACCGAGGCACGAGCTATTTTTAAAACACTGAAAGATTATAAAAGCAAACAGTCAGCTAGTAGCCCCCTTGGTTCTCTGCTTGCTGGTTTCACTACTAGCCGTTTAGCCTCAACCGATAGAGCATTAGCTTTAACCGAAGCTGCCCATATCCGCCTGGCTACCCGGGCTCCTCCGGGAGCTACTTCTTCGCCTGTATCTCCTACCATTACCGGCGAGGCCGTAATTTTAACCGGCGCTATCCTTGAAGGAAATATCGCCATTGACAATAGGACTTCAAAGGTAATTGATCTAAATAATATACCTGAAGACATCGCCCTTATAGTTGATAATGACGATCAGTTCTATAAGAATCAAGATGGCAGACTGTATCTTAAAGATATGAAAATAACGATATCCAGCAGCCCGGTTGAAAAGATTACCAAAGATAATAATCCTTTAGGCGTGGTGATAAGAAAGAATCATCAACCGCAGGGTTTTGAGGTATTCACGGATATGGCTGAACCTTTTGCCGTAAGCTGTTTTGAGCGTAAGAAAGGCACTCGAGGAGATTTACACTATCATACTGCCGTTGAAGGCCCTAATTCGTTTGGGAGCAAGCCTAGGCAGGAGTTTGTGCATGTGCTGGAAGGTAAAATCAAAGTATTTATTTATACTGTAGAAGGCGAGTATATCAATTCAGTTATTCTCCAAGCAGGAGACTCTATATACCTTACCGAAGCTCACCAAGTTGAATTCTTAGAGGATACCAAACTTTTAGAAGTAAAACAGGGCCCATATCCAGACTCCAGAGATAAAGATATGGTGATTCTTTCTTCCGTAGTTATTAATCTGCCTGAGCGTAAATGGGAAGATACCACAGATAGTTACGGAAGCTTTAATTATTCGTACGATCATTTGCCAGAAGGATTGAGTGATGAGATTAATGTTAAATTTTATGGCCGGGTTAAGCTTTACGAGTGGGATGAGCCAGGTAATAGTTATGATGATGGAGATAAGCATACTTCGGTTACAATAAAAAAGACAAAATTAACCATTCCCATTGATATTATTGACCGAGTAAATGCGGTAATCAGAAAATATTATCCTAATCTTAGCTTATCTAGCTCTCCGGTCAATCCTTCATTAATCGAAGCGCTTAAGGATAAATATACTCCTTTAATGGTAGGGCGGAACCTCAATCAGCTTATTGCCGAAAGGGCGCAAGCAATGTTTGAATTAGATCGGAAGTTAAAAGTTACTTCAGATAAAGCCGTCAATGAAGAATTAGCCAGTCATGTAGATGCGTTAAATGCCCGGAGAGTGCTTGATATACTTGATGATTTAAGCGTGGCCCCTACCGAGCCGTTTATCGAAGAACTCCAGAATGATGAAAAAGCAATCAAATCGCTCTTAAAAGGTGAACTGGTAACTCAGATGCCTATTGCAGGGGAGGGGAACCGTATGCATGATAGCTTAGTTTCATTAGGTATAAATATTCCCCGGGACAGGCTTAAACTTGCCAATATTGATGTTTGGGAAATAGCTCAAGCAATGGGACTTATTGTGGGTACCCCCTCTTATGCACTTCGTATCGGATTCGGGGCGCGGCAAATACTTGCATTGCAACAGGGTATTTTGGATTTAAAGAAAATGGGGCTAAGCGCTCAAGAAGTAAAAACTATTGCTCAGAATTTAAAACTTATTGTAAGCGTCTCCGATAATATTGAAAAAGATATTCTGGAACTATTCTTAGGGGTGAGCCGTTTAACAGGAGAGCCGTTCTTTAATTTCTTTAATCCTAAAAATGTTATATTTGTAAATGGCGGATACGGCCCTGGTTTTGAATTTGATCAAAATGGCCTCTTGGCTGTGTCGCAAAATCCAACTCTTGCCAAGTTATCTTGGAGCCATGGGTATGCTTTTATTGAATTAGCTTGGATTAAAGGACCAAATGCTTATATCCTTACCGGAAGACGCGATACAAATACCGGAAAGCCGGAAACAATAGGCCTAGACGTGCCTGTATTTGAATATATTAGTAGACAAGGTGCCCGCTACGGAGTTATCAGGCGCATCAATGACCTTTTGTTATTACATCCAACCACTTCCATGGATATTCAGATGTTCGGTTCTTTTTTAAGCGCCATATCTCAAGATTCAAAAGTTAATGCTTATTTTGAAATGATGGCTAATCCTACCGGACAGAAAGGTGGTTTAGCCTTAACCCTAGATAATAAATTGCTTCTTTTGGTTGAAGGATTAGCAGCAAAAGACAGCAGGATAACCGCTAAATTTGACAAGCTTACCCAGGAAGAGCTTATTCGGACTCAAGGTATGCGTGGGATTCCATACAACCGCCTCTATGGCTACTATGTGATCGAAGATTTATTACGCGTTCTGGCAGAAGAAGAATTACCTATGGCTATCAAAGTAAAGAATGGAGTTATTTCTCCAGAGATTCCTACTGGTGATATTACCTGGCTTAAGGGAGTACATGCCCTAGCCAGAGTGAGAGGAGAGGATCTTTTTATTGAAAGGGGAATCTTACCGAATGAACAGAGAGACGGTAATAACGAACCCATTTATAATGAAGATGGTTCGATTAAAATAGCCTATGTATCGGGAACCGGAGCGATTATCCATGACTGCAAAGCAGCAATCTATATTAAAGATGGGCGTCTGGTGGCGGATCATTTGGATGATCCTACTAACAAAGTATTCGCTAAAGGATATTATGGAAAAAATTCTTCTAACCCGATACAAGAAGCTAACGCCCCAGTTTTTAAGAAAGTGACTAGCAGCAGAGAGTTAGAAGAAACGTACGAAAGTCAGTGGCAAGCTACTAGTGAGATGGTAGCCAATAATCAAACGCCCAAGCCATCTGGAAAGAGAAAGCTTTTCTATGTTACCTGCGTTGTTCCTTCTACCGAATTTTCTAAGGAAATGCTGACTAAATTGGTTCAAATAAAAGAAGATTTAGAAAAGGATTTTGCTGAATTAGAGTTTACGCCTAAGGAATTATTACATTCTACTGTTTTTGTCCCCGTTTACGATATTCCATATAATGACATAGAGGAGTTAAAGGAATTAAAATTATCCTATCCGGTTCATAAAATATTGCCAGAGTTTGAAGTTAACCTGGTAGAGATACTTAAAGGTAGGAATCTAGGCTATAATTTTAAAGGATTGAATTTAGGATCAAATGGAACAATTTTTGTCCAGGGCCATGTTGAAGACGAGACGATTTTTGAATTAAGAAAGACCTTAGGAGATATATATGTTGATAAAAATCGCAGAACGCCGTTTTTACATATATCTTTTGCCAGCTTAGCAAAGCCTATAGAGCCGGAACAATTTCGCAGGTTATACGAAAAAATCAAATTTTATCGAGAAGAGCAATTTGGAAAAGTTAATGTATCTAAGTTGTTACTTTTATCCAGCAAAGTTATTCCTTGCGATAGTTTTAGCGATAGTAAATACGTAAAAATAAATTACAAGTCTAGTTCGCCTCTAGAAGCCGGTATTGTCCGTAACCAATTAGAAAAAGTAATCAAGGCATTGGTAGTATTAGATAGGTATGCCGTTGATTACCGCTTTAAGGCTTATTTAACAGGTGGTTTTGCTGTGAATCTTAGCCAGGGCAGAATCGTTGATACCAAAGATATCGATTTTGCCATAACCTTTAATGGAAGATTAAGCCCGTTAGAGGGAGATTTATTCGTTAGAATGAGGCAAGAATTAATGGTCCAGGATAAAAAGATACATCTAGCAAGCTTATTTCCTTATGGAAGAGTTTATAGGATAAACAGAGGTAATATTATAGAAACATCAGAAATTAGAAGCGAAAACGTTTATAATCGGCTTCCGAATAGCGCAAAAGCCAAAGCTCTCTTAATCCAGATTGATGATAATTTCAAGCTTCTTATTAATAAATTATTGAATCAAAATAACCTTGCAAATTCTTTAACTACCGGTGCTATAGTAGCAACAAATAGTTATCAAAAGAGATTACGCGGAATAATTGATCTTGAGAATCATCCTGCCGCCGCTCCTCCAGTAGAAGATGCAGTCCTTCCCTTATCCGCAAATAGCCCATTCCAAGCAGGCTTCTCCAGCTCACCGATAGATTCAGCAGAAAACTTAATCGAAGAGAAAAAAGCAAGGCTTGACGAGAGCATAAAGAGTTATATGGAAAGCAAAGGCATGGAATACCGCAAAGAAGCAGTTTTTGGCAAACCGTTATTTATATCTAACCTAATCCGCAGTTTGATTATTCCCAGCAGGGAGGCAGACTGGGATAATTTAGTTGCCGGCAAGGAATTTATTTGGTCGCCGTCAAAAGACCTGAAATACGAGTTTAGAATCCCAACAATAGGCGACTGGGTCAAGAATGAGAAGCTTAATGTCGAGATCACTCATAATTTACCCAGCGGCCCGTACAGATTATCTTCGGAGCCAATCAAGAATGAGTCTGTAGCGGCCCTGGATATGTTCTTCAGCGAAATTATAAGAAATGAAGGATCTTTATTAAAACTTCTATCAGGGATCGTTAGGAAAACGATTGAAGAATTAAGTATTTTAAGTTTGACCATCAAAGAGGCATTGCTCGACCCGAAATCGCAGAAAATAGCCATAGAGATAGCGAATGGAGGTTTAAAGAGCAAGGTAGTAGTCGAACAAATTAAGATAAAATACGCAAAGAGGATAAAAGAAGAGCGTAT
>JAQTQJ010000023.1 GCA_028712255.1 Candidatus Omnitrophota bacterium | reverse complement strand
GATGTGAAATTTGCGGTTTGTCTGGCGACCGAAAGACGCTAGTAGGTCACCACATAAACGGCAGACGACACACACCGACTTCGATAGACGATTGTGAACTTCGATGTAGGTCGTGCGAACAGATCGCCCACCAACTCGACAAACACGGTAATCCGCCACGAGGGGAGGTCTTACGATGGAAGTAGCAGGAGGTGATCAAATCCTCGTCTTTACCCTCCGCAGGGGGACTGATCTGCTCCAACTCATCTGCGACAACGATGAGAACGCCTACTACATACACCACCGCAGAAGCGGTGAACTGGTCACCTACGAGTGGGCAGCAGACAACCTCGGCGAGGCGACAGACGCCTACCAGAAGTATCTGGAACAACACGGAGGCAAGTTACGGGATCTTCGGGACTGACAACGGACACCCTCCGAAAGGGTAAGTATCGGGTCAGCTCCCAGCTCCGTACGGGGTGGCGGAGCATAATATCCACCCCGACCAACACTCGCAGTCTATCTGGACTAGCGATCACACCACGGGGGCGGTACGCTCATATGCGTTTGGCTCATTTGCCCCGCCCTCAATCACAAAGGTAAGAAATAACATAATTAAGGAGTTTAAGCCTATGAGAAAAAAGTTTCCTGTCTATCATTCAACGAAAGGAAATTTTGGACTTACTAGCGTTCGTATTAGCGGGATTTATTAAATGGCAAACATTGGAAACAAAAATAGAACCAAAGGAGGACAATGGACATCAACTTAGCACTTATATTCTTCATAATGACCACACTAGGGATAGCATCACTTTTATACCTGGTGATAGTTTGTGGGAGATTGAAGAACGAAATAGACTCGATGCCGAGCGACAATCCAGAGAGCTTTATGCCAACGCCAGTTACACAAGAGGCGAGAGTTACCAAAAAACAACTGGCAAGGTGGAAGTCGTATCAAAAGACCCAGGATTCTACAACTGCGTTGCCTACAGCAAAGCGATGTCGGGAATCAACAGGGTTCTCGGTGCCGGTGGTAGATATGCTATCAACTCGCAAGAACCCCAAGTGGGGAAAATTGGCTCAACAAAAGGCACACCCCACGCAGTCTACATCGAGAAAGTCGAAGGGGACAAAATAACTATCACTGAATCAAATTATTATCGTGGTCTGATTACCAGAAGAGTATTAACAAGAAGTGATTTTATCGGATTCATAATTTAGGAGGAATATGTTATCTCAAGCAGAAAAATTAGATAAAGGGATTGATGAAGCCAAAAAAGTGTAAAGATTGTGGTAGGGAATTTATCCAGTATAATTCACTTCAAAATAAATGTATTAAATGCTTGTTGAAACAAGTTAAAGAGAAAAAAGCTAAAAAAAGAGATTCTTTTAAGAAAATTATTGAGCCAGATAAGTTAAAGCGAAAAGCTGATAGATTGTTTCAAGAAGTTGGTAAAAAGAAGTTTCCGAGATCAATAATATCTGGTGAACCAACTGAAGTAATACATCACTTCGTTTACAAGTCAGGCAGCAACGCAACTAGATATGATTGGGACAATGCTATACCTTTAACAAATAGAGAACATCAAAAGATTCACGAGAACAAAAATCAAGGGACTATTGCTCTAGAAATAGTTTCAAGAAAAGGTGTTGACTGGCAAAAAAGACTGTTGGATAAAAGCAAAATTATGGTTAAGCTTACGGAAAATTATTTGGAAGAAATAATAAAAGAGTTGACAGAATAAAGGCAATAAAATAAAACTTATGGTATAATTAGTTTATATTAACAGCATCGCATTAGACGATCAAAACTATGAAAGCATTTTTATCAAGTCTAGAGTTTAGAAAACCATTGAATTTGGCGGATTTTTTAATTTAAAAGTCATTAAAAAAGGAGTAAAATGTCTAAAATTAGACCCTCAAATGGTTATGTTTTAATTGAAAGTCAAGGTAGCGAAAACAAAACCGTTTATTTTGCCCGCAGTGAAGAGGAAGGACAGGAAATCGGTAAAGTTCTAGCAGTCGGGGACAGTCCATTTAAAAACGATAATGGTGCTGTATTTGATTACTCTGAAAGTCATGTAAAAGTTGGGGATAAAGTTATTTACAAAAGATACACCGACCAAAAGGTACAATTCGAAGGCAAGGAGTATTTGATAATAAAGGTAACTGACATCATAGGAAAAGTAGCATGAGAAATAGCGTGGCAAAAAAGTTGAGGAGGATAGCATTTGAACGCTATCCATTAGTCGGTCAATCTATGCTTAGATTTGATTTATATAAAAAATTAAAGAAAACTTGGGTTCTCACCCCTAAAAACGAAAGGATTTAACAATGGCAAAGGAATTATTATTTGATTTAGAAGCTAAAAAGAAACTTTTGAATGGGATAAAAAAGGTTAGCAGAGCAGTATCATCAACACTTGGACCAAAAGGTAACAATGTTGCTATTGAAAGGAAATGGGGTTCACCATCAGTAATCCATGATGGTGTAAGTGTTGCCAAAGAGATAGATCTTGTTGACAGCTTTGAGAATATGGGAGCTCAGCTCATTAAAGAAGCGGCACAAAAAACCAACGATAAAGCTGGTGACGGTACTACTACTGCTACTATTTTAACTGATGCGATAGCGAGTGAAAGCTTAAAAGCAATTAATAGTGGTTCTAATCCTATGATGCTTAGAAAAGGAATCGAAGCGGCAACAGAAAAAGTTATAAAGATACTGGATAAAAGATCAAAAAAAATAACCAGTCCTGCTGAAATCAAGAACATCGCTACTATCTCGGCACAAAATAACGAAATTGGTGACATTATCTCTAAAGCTTTTGAGAAACTAGGGAACGAAGCGATTATAGCGGTAGAAGAAAGTCGATCGGCAAAAATATCAATCGAATTTAAAGAAGGTTACAGCTTCGACAAGGGGTATGTAGCACCTCATTTTGTAAACAGCGAAAAAACCCAAGAGGCTGTTATTGAAAATCCGTATATCTTAGTTACTGACAAAAAAATTAATTCACCGGTCGAGTTCAATCCTTTTTTAGAGAAGTTTTTTAAGACCCCGAAAAATGGAGGCTTAGTTATAATAGCAAATGAAATTTCCGGTAATCCTTTGGCTACTCTGATATTGAATAAAGTTAATAACAATTTACCGATAGTAGCTGTTGAAGCTCCGGTATATGGAGGTAACAGGGAGGAAGCTTTGCATGATATTGCAGTAGTTACAGGCGGAACTTTCGTAGCCCAAGCTTCGGAGCAATCATTAGCAGATTTAGATGATTCAGCGTTTGGCAGGGCTGAAAAGGTAATCGTATCCAAAAACTCTACAATTATTTCCGGAGGGTTTGGTGATAAAGAGAAAATCAAGGAAAGAGCTGTATTCTTGGAAGAATTAGCTGAAAAAACCGATAACGAATTTGAAGCTGAAAAAGCTATTGAGAGAAAGGCAAAATTAACTTCTGGTATGGCAGTTATTGAAGTCGGGGCTTACTCTGAAATGGAAATGAAAGAAAAGAGAGAGCGTTGTATTGATGCTGTGTCTGCTACTAAGGCAGCTATTGATGAGGGTGTTGTCCCTGGTGGTGAAACAGCTTTACTTTCTGCTTCAATGGAACTTGATATACCGGAAAATGAAGATCAGGACATAAAAAATGGTTGGCATATAGTAATTGAGGCTTGCAAATCACCATTTAAGAAGTTAATGGAAAATTCAAACTATAATGAAGGTCAAATGTTAGAAAGATTGCTTAATTCTAAAGTGGAAAACGCAGGAGTTAATGTTATTACCGGTGAAATTGAAAATATGATTAAAGCCGGTATTATTGACCCAGTAAAAGTTACAAAATCTGCACTACAGCATTCAGTTTCAACAGCAACAATGATAATGACGACCAATACTTTAATTGTAGAATCAAAAGAAAATAAAGAGGAAAATGCCACTAGATAGAGAAACAATCGACCTACTGCATCGGTATGAAAAAGAGCAAAACAGAAAAACTGGCTTTAAGGTTGTTAAGTTACCCTGTTGTAACAAATCAGTCCAAATAGACAGACCACAGGATCAGATGATACGGTGCGAAGATTGTAAAAAAACCTTCATTTTGACTTGGTCAAAAATAGGAAACCATAAAATACAGGGAGGATAGTATAGTATGGACGATTTGAGATCAATTTACATTTTGTGCCTATTCCTGTGTCTTTTAATCGGTTACGCCTGGGGGACTATAATCTCATCAAAGGTTAAAAATGAGACTAAAACTGATTCTGAAGAAAAACCCAAGAAAGCAAGTCAGGGGAACGAAACTGGACCGGTAAAGTTTTTAACTCCGGAACGTAAAAGGGTAAGAAAATTGACTGAAAGCGAAGCCAAAGTTAGGGAAATAATGGGAGATATAAGCAAAAGATGAAATGCGAAAGTTGTGGAAAGGAAGCAGTCAGAATAGTTTATAACAATGGTGTTGAGTATTGCGAAAATTGTTCAGGAATAAAAGCTTCCGGTGGTGCAAAGATAGATAGTATTTTAACCAGGCAAAGTTTAAGGGTTAGAAGCCAGAGTTATAAATTTGAAGGTGATACTTTACCTCCTCACAGATACGACAAAGCTAAAAAAAAGTGGGTGGCAAATGAGGAATTTATAAAAAACAATCCGGAAAATGTTCACAATTTTTTAGATGATGAGGAATTAAAAGAAGCAGGTTTTAACAAATTAATTAAAGGAAAGAAAAATGGAAACGAAAAAAATTGAGGATTTGAAGTTCGCGGAATATAATCCAAGGCAAATTAGCAAAGAAGAATTCAAAAAATTAGTAGAGAGTATTAAGCATTTTGGTTTTGTAGAACCGGTAGTTGTTAATAGTGATAATACTGTAATAGGAGGACACCAAAGAATAAGAGCAGCAGCTGAACTAGGGTATTCCGAAGTGCCATGTGTAATTGTTGAACTTGATAAACAGGAAGAAAAGAAACTTAATGTGGCATTGAATAAAATACAAGGTGAGTGGGATCACCAAAAGCTATCAGAATTGCTTCACTCCTTTGACGACATAAAACTGACAGGCTTTAGTGAAACAGAAATTAGCTTCATTGAGGATATTGCAGGTTTTGGGGCAGGAGGACAACTAGCCGATGAAGATTACAAGGATTTTCAGGGTGAAATTGTAGACCAGGGATTAAAGTTAACTTTTTACTACGAAGATCAAAAAGAATACGAAGAAATGCACGAGTTCTTTGGTGGCAAGTCAGACCACGATAAAAAATTATTAAAGGAGTGTGTAGATGCTTTTAAGCGACAAGAAGTACGGTAGCCCTAGGTTGAGTAACGAAATACTAGATTGCTCAATGCCTATGACTTTTGATCAGTATGGTAATTGCGGATTTTATTGTCTGTACTGCTTTTCAAGCTTTCAAAGGGATATCAGGGGCAAGGTTGGAAGTTTGAAGTATGCTAAAAGAACAGAAGTCAAAGCGGTTTCCGTTCCGGCTTTCAAGAAAATATTCTCACCGGAATACAAGGGAGTTTTCAAATATATAGTTCAAAACAGAAAACCTATGCAATGGGGGGGTCTTTCGGATCCTTTTTGCCCTTTGGAAGAAAAATTTGGAGTTGGGCTAGAAATTATGAACTTTTTAGCTGATATTCAATATCCGGTTAGCTATTCTTCAAAAGGTGATTTACTTTTAAGAGATGACAGATACTGGCAGGCGATGATGAAAAACAAGGACAATAGCCACTACAAAGCATCAATTATTACTCTAGACGAGAAAGTACACCCTATACTAGAAGCTGGAACTCCAACACCGGAAAGAAGATTTGAGGTGTTAAGAGAATTATCAAAGGCAGGGATATACACAGTTTTAAGAATGCGTCCATTTATTATTGGTATAACTGATAAAGATGCAATTAAAATGCTAGAAATGGCAAAGGAAGCAGGAGTGAAAGCGGTATCAACAGAATTCTTTTGTTTAGAACAAAGAGCAAATGGTAGAACAAGGCAAAAGTATAAAAAAATATCAGAGTTGATAGGTTTTGATGTAATGAAGTTTTACAAAAAAGTTAGTACTACAAAAGGATATTTAAGATTGAATTATAAAATTAAAGAGAAATATTTAAGACCGGTAAAAGAAAAATGTGAAGAGTTAGGATTAAAACTTCACGTTTCAGATGCTCACCATAAAGAACTAGGTTGTACCGGCTCTTGCTGTGGGCTTCCAGACGACCACAAGACGCTTTCAAATTATCAAAAGAGCCAGTTTACTAATGCGATTGTAATAGCTCGTAAAAACGGCAAAGTGAGGTTTTCAGAGATAGCAGACGAGTTTGAGTGGTTGAAAACTTTCAATTGGAATGTTGCAGTCCACGCGAAGGGAGTTGATGAGTGTAATAGAAAAAAGTGGACAATGTTTGAGTATATGAGAAACGCTTGGAACAACCCGAAGGACGGGCATAGTCCCTACCGGTATTTTGGGCATGCTTTAGTTCCAGTCGGCAAAGATGAAAACAATGACATAATTTATAAATACGCCGGTGTTTGGGATAAAGAATTGAAGTGTGGTGAAAAATGAAAATAATAATACCAAGCTACAACAGATCGGAAACTATCAGTACTCACAAATTACTTAAAGACAATACTTACACAGTAATCTTGCATGATAAAGAACAGTTTAAAAAATATGCCTTGAATGACAGTATAAAGCCTGATTCTTTTGCAATCACAGGAATTTACAATGGGATTTCCGGTCAAAGACAATGGATATTAAACAATTTGATTGAAGAAGGCGAGTGGTTTTTGACTATGGACGATAACATTAAAAGTTTTACTTCAGTTACAGGTGAATTGTACGAAAAAAGTATTTTGGATACAGAAAATGACAAGAGCTTAAAAGAAAAGTATGAAGATCAAATAAATATTGATAGATTGCTGGAAATATGCGATGAAATGATAAACATATCGGAGGAGAAAAACATTCATTACTGCGGTTTCTCAACAACCCCAAACTTTTACTTTAGGTCAAGAAAATATAGATATGTTGGATATGTAATTTCAAAGATGGCTCTAATCAAAAAGAGTTCTAAAATAAATTATGATCAGAATATTAAAGCAATGGACGACTATGCCTATACTGCCGAGAATCTACTTAAATTTGGTGCTGTTTTGATAAATAATTTTGTTCACCCTATCTCAAAACACTATCAAGAAGGAGGAATAGGGACATATGATGAGAGAGTTGAAAAGAAAATAGCGGACGCCAAGTATTTGATGTTAAAGTACCCTGGTCTTTTTCGATATAAAATAAAATCTGGTTGTCACCCAAAGGCAGAAATTCAAATAAGACAAAACAATACTAGGCAGATCAATGAGTGGAGAAGAGAGATGTTTTTGAAGGGTAAAATATGAAACCAAAGTATAGTAAAAAAGTAGTAGATGAAATATGCAAGTATATCGGGGCTGGTAATACGGCTAAGGATGCTTGTTTAATGTGCGATATCTCAGAAGAAACTTTTTACAACTGGCAACGACCAGAAGTCAAAGACAAAAAGACTGGTGAGATGATTAAAAACCCCCAATTTCACCCCGAGTTGTCTGAGTTATTAAAAAAAGCCGAGGCAAAGTTTAAGGCGACGCATATCTCAATTATCAACAGGGCTGCCTCCGGAACGAAAGGTTTAATTAAGACTGTCAAACAAAATGGTGACATCGAGGAAAAAGAGGTCTGGTTAGAAAAACCTAACTGGTTTGCCTCTGCTTGGGTTTTGGAAAGAAAATTTAAGAAAGAATATGCAGTCCGCAGAGAGATTACCGGTGAAGATGACAAACCGATTGAAGTCCTTCATATCTACAAACCGGAAAAGAAAAAGGAAGGAGAAGCATAAAAAAATGGCAACCACATCATGGACCGCAAGAGGAAGCTTTAAGTAGAAGCGAGTACGAGTTGCTTTATGGTGGAGCCAGAGGAGGGGGCAAGACCGAAGCTGGTATTGTTTGGCTGACCGACTGCGTTAACGACCCTAATTTTAGAGGGCTAGTTATCAGAAAAAATGCCGATGACCTCTCAGACTGGAAAGATAGAGCGTACAAATTTTATCGAGGACTTGGAGCTAAAATTGTCGGTAATCCTGGGGTGATAAAGTTTCCTTCCTGTGCGATCATAAGACTAGGGCATTTGAAAGACGATCAAGCGTATACGAAGTATCAAGGACACGAATATCATAGAATGCTGATTGAGGAGTTGACCCAAATACCAGATGAGAAAAGGTACGGTCAGCTGATAGCCTCTTGCCGTTCAGTTTACCCTGAATTGCGTCCACAGATATTTTCTACTACCAACCCTGGGGGTGTGGGGCATGGTTGGGTAAAAAACCGCTGGAAGCTTGACAACGTGGCAGATTGGGGAAAGCCATTTATAGCCGAAGATACCAAAAGGTATCGTATCTTTATACCGGCTAAAATTGACGACAATCCTACCCTGATGAAAAACGACCCTGACTACTTGAAAACCCTGGAAAGCTACAAAAATATTGACCCTGAATTGTACAAAGCTTGGCGTTGGGGTTCTTGGGACGTGTTTAGCGGTCAAGTATTTAGAGAGTTCCGATATGAATTACACGTCACTGACAAATTTGATTTCAATATTGATGAGTGTAAAAATATTATTGGCTTTGACTGGGGATATAATGCCCCTGGCTGTGCGATTTGGATCGCTATTGCACCAGAGAACCGCTTCGGTACAAACCACATTTACATATACCGAGAGATATATCAGAACGAGAAAACACCGGAAGATTGGGCGAAGCAAATATCAGTTTTTACCAAAAGAGAACCCACCGAATTTATGGTACTGCCCCATGACTGTTTTAACAGGGACAGGACAGGCAAAAGATCAATAGCCGACATATTTAAAGATGAAATTGGAGTGCGGATTGAATCCGGCACAACCCTTTCCAAGGGAGCTAGATTAAACCGTTTAGCTATCACTCACGATTTACTGGCTGAATCAGGTGACGGAGTACCATATCTGCGAATCCACCCGAAGTGCCAAAACTTAATTCGAACATTACCTCAACTGGTGTACGATGAAAACAAGCTTGAAGATGTCGATAGTTCCGGTGAGGATCACGCCTATGACGCTTTATCGGTTGGTTTAATGTTCATTTCAATCAGATACAAACTTAATGCCGGTGCAATTAAAAATAGAAGCCTTAAAACCGAAAAACCAAGATTGTTGATTGATCCCAAAACAGGTGAATACTACGACAAAGACTTTGTAGAGGAGTTTAAAAAGCACGCCAAGAAAAAGAAAAAGAGCTGGGTTTATAAATAAAAAAGCACGAAGAAATACGCTTCGTGACTAACTCTGCTCTAACCCTTGCAGTTGGGTAAAACTAGTTGACTTTAATATAACATAAATATTCGTAAACTGTCAAGTTTTCTCTTAAAAATTAAATTATTGTATAATATAACTATGATACCAAGCAGGTTACAATCAAATTGCGAACGTGAAATTACCGTCTGGCTTGACGAAAGAAAAGAGAACGAAAAAATACTTAAGCAGTTTAGGTGTTGCGTTTGTGGCAAAGTAGTATTCGAGTATTATGGGAAATTAAAGATGATATTACCTGGCGGACATTCTGTTTCAGAACCAAAAGTGATACAATGTAAAGGAAGGATATCGGGCAATAACCAATTTGGTCAGTGGGAAAATACTTCATGCAACACTAAATATTATATTGTTTAAACAAAGGGCTTAAAATGGATAATGATATAGGCTTCCAATCAAGAGACATTTACGAAGAACCTAGAGTTAGAAGTGATGAAGAAGTTGACCCGACTGAGGAGTTAAGATTTCCTATCAAAGATGATGACCTATTAAAAATAGTCAAGAATAAAATAGCCAGTACAGAAAATTACTATAACCAGATAAAGCTAACTGAAAGAAGAAAAGAGAACTACGACTTTTACAAAGGTATACACTTTGACGAAACTCAGTTTGAAGATTACCAAGTGCCATACAAAGATAATATTATCTGGCGAAATCTTGAAACTAGAATATCAATCGCTTCCGGAAGAATGCCTGACATTATTGTTACACCGGCTAATAAGTCAAGTAAAGCAAGAGAACTTGGCAAAGAAATAGAGAAAGCCCTAGATGCTAGGATTAACAGCGATTTTACTCAAAGATTAATTAAAGATGGTTTAAGATATAATCATCTCGACTTTATAGGAGCAATAAAAGTCCGCTGGGACGCCAACATGGGCGAAGGTGGGGATTTTAGGTTTGATTTGGTTAGACCGAAGTTTTTAGGTGTTGATCCCTACGCGACAATATCTCACGATGGATTTACTGCTGACAACTTTAATTATATATACGAATACATCGAAGAACCGGCAAGGCTGGTTTTAGCCAAGTTCCCAAAGAAAAGAAGAGAATTACTAGAAATGCTTAACCTTGACGAGGATAGCAAAAGCCTTGATTCATCTTTAATTAAATATTTAGAATTTTGGTTTACTTATTATGATGATAAAGGAATAAAAAAGGAAGCGGTGGCTTCAATTTATAAAAACATTGTACTTGATGTTAATGACAATCCTTATTGGGATTGGGAAGGAATAGATAAGGTTTCCGAGAATCTAAATCAAAATGGTGAGTATGATGTTACTCGATACTTTCAAAATTATTTTCAACAACCAAGAAAACCCTACATTATTTTATCTCACCAAAATATCGGTGAAGGTCCAATAGATACGACAACTCCGGTTGAACAGGCTATCGGGCTACAAAAGATAATAAACAAACGAGGAAGGCAAATAACCGAGATTTCCGATAGATCAGTGCCAAAGTTGGTATTTTCTACTCAATATATTAAACAAAGCGATATTGAATTAATATCACAAGATCCGACAGAACATATCGCTCTTGACGCTACTAGAGTAAACGAAGCTTTCGGAATCATACCGGCAACACCTCCCAACCCAATACTTTACAATGACCTTGTTGCAAATAGGGCTGAAGTTGATAGCATGTTCGCTACCCATGGTACTACCAGAGGCGAAGTACAGAGTAACGAAAGTGGTATCTCCAAGCAGATTACCAGAGAAGGCGATCTGACAATAGCTGATGATATTGTAAATATTGTAGTTGAAAGAGTTGTCTACGAAATGTCGTCTTGGGCGTTACAAATGATGAAATTATTTTATGACAAAGAACACTATGTCCGAAATGTTGGCAAAGATGGTGAGATTATAGAGGTAGAATTAAGCCAAGATAAAATCGAAGATGGAATAGAGGTTTCAGTTAAATCATCATCAACAGAGAAAGCCGAAAGAAAAGGACAAGCATTAGAGATGGCTGGTATGAAGTTAATTGACCCCTTAACGCTATTTGAGGACTTAGATGCCCCCAACCCTAGGGAGCGTACCGAAAGGTTGATGACTTTCCTTTTGGGCGAAACTGACGGCTTTGCGACCTATATGTCATCAGTTGGTATTGACATGGAAAAAATTACAGGCAAAAAAGAAACCGGAAATACAGCCGGAGGCGGAGCTGAAAAAGCTCAAGCTGACATTGAGGCGATACTATCAGGTGAAGAAGTAGAAGTTTCGGGTGTTCCAGACGAAGAATATTTAACGGCTATTCAGGCTTTTATACAGAGTCCAGAGTTTGAAAATGCTGACGAAGAATCGAAACAGAGATTAATAGCTCACATACAGAAATTAAAAGCAGGATTAGACCAAATTGAACAACCTCCTCAAGAAGGTGGAGAAAATGTTAATATCTGATGAAGAAAGAGAGCGGTTTTTTAACTCTCTTAAAAAGCTACCGGAAAAGATAATTCCGAGATATTACGAAAATGCTGACAACGCTAGAAAATTCTATTCTGGTGCCGGAAAGATCTTAACTGATGTATTAAGAGCAGCTCCAAGAGCCGGTGCTCAAATAGCTTTAACAGCAACGGGACAAAAAGAATTTCAGCCAGGGGAATTTAAATACAAGTATTCACCTATTGAAGATTTTCTTTTCGGCAAAGAAAAAATCACTGATTTACAAACTCGGTTTAAAGGAAACAAGGAATTTGCCGAAGGTATGGGGTTGGGTAAAGCTAGTGTTCCCTTGGCTGGAATTGGCACAGCTGTTGCCCTTGGAATGGATTTAACCCCTGTTAACCCCAGTGGTGGGGGAAGAAAGGTAGCACAAGAGGCAGTCGAAAGTGCTGGTAAAAGGGCATTGAAAAAGGGAGCTTCAAAGATAAAGGTTAATTACTACGATCAGGCAAAAAGGGAATTAGCCGATTTAGTTAAATCTCAAAAGAGTGCGATAGAAAGAGCGACTAGGAATGGTATTGAAAATAGTGTACTCCAAGTAATTGACAACAAGACCGGTGAGATGATTTACAAAGTCATACCAAAAGGCGATTTGCATAAATTTAAAATAATAGACAAAGACAATTTTTTTAGTAAAGTTGGAAGCAAGAGTTATCATTTGACAGCTAAAACTCCAGCTGAAATGGAAGCCAAGGGATTTGTAAATGCAGGAGTAGCTACTGCTAAAGAGATACCAAACATACCCAAGTGGATAAAGGACGAGTACGGAAAGTTTGCTGGGAGTAAATCAACAAAAAAAATTGATCCTCTTATACCGGAATCTACACAAGTGACCGACGCTCTAAAGAATGAAGCAAGGAAATTTTATCATGGCACAAATTTTTCAGATAATATAAAAAAAGAAGGTTTTAAGATTAAAAATCCTATTCATGGTAAGCAGATTATGGGAGAGGGTATTTATCTAACACCAACTAAAGAAGAAGCTAGAAACTTTGGTAAAGAGGTTCTAGAAACTGTGGTTAATCCAAGAGTCAAAATTATGGACGTGGACCCTGCAACGCATTGGAAACTAATGCTGGAAGCAAATAAAAAATATCCAAATATTGATACTGAAAAAGCAATTACAAAATTGGTTCAAGAAAAAGGATATGGTGGTATCAAGATGATAAAAGCTGGTAATAAAGGGGAAACCTATATCTCGATTTTTAACCCCAAAGATATTTGGAT
This sequence comes from Candidatus Omnitrophota bacterium, assembly GCA_028712255.1. Taxonomy (NCBI): domain Bacteria; kingdom Pseudomonadati; phylum Candidatus Omnitrophota; species Candidatus Omnitrophota bacterium. Next base: position 5,080 of record JAQTQJ010000023.1, on the reverse strand, counting down.
TAAATAGTTTTTATTATATGCTGTTTATTTGATATAATATAATCATGGCGAAGGAAAAAGAGGAAAAACCAATAGTAGCAGAAGAATCTTTACCGAAGATTTATCTCACCGATAAGGATTTAGCAGACATCAGAAATTGGAAGGTTGGCGGAAAGTATAGAATTTCAATGGATGTTGAGCAAGTTTCTCAATCAATAGGTGATGAAATGTTACTTGAAGCCGAAGGCAAAAGAGGAAAACCAAAAGTATCTGCTAGTTTTGTGATAAAGTCAATAAAAGCAAATTCAAAGGATAAGCCAAAGGAGAGGGTAAAGGATAATATTCTCAAAGGGATACTAGAAGAAAAAAGTAAAAAATACTAATATTTGAAAGGAGCATTTAAAATGCCAGACAAAAATGACAATATGGGTGGTGTTAAAATTGAGGGCGACCCAAAGGAACTAGAAAAAAATGCCGAAGCCGGTGGTACTGATAATAATGGAGAAGGAAAGCAGACAAAGACCCTAGATGATGTTTTAGGTGTACTTGAGGGTATTGGTAGTTCGATAAACAACCTAGGTGAGAGAGTGGGAAAAATTGAAACCGGTTTTACTGAAAAAGCCGATGAGCAGACAGATGAAGTAAAAACGGAAGAAGAAAAGAAGCCTGAAGGCTGGAAGCCTAAAACTTGGGACGATATACCGGCTGTTGCTGAAGAAAAAGCTAAAAAGGTTTACGAAGAAGAAGAAGCTAGAAAGCAGAAAGAAATTGAAGAATTTGAAAAGAAAAAGAAGGAAATAGATGCCGAATATGAGAAGCAATTAGAAGAAGCTGAAAAGGAAAGTCTTATTCCGAAAATTGAAAATATGGAGAATCCAGATGACCCAGGTAGAAAAGCCAGAAGGGAAATTGTCGGCATGGCAATTAAGTCAAAGACATTTGATCTTAAAAGTATGTCTGAAATTTGGAAGAATCTAGCCGACCAAGGAATTCACTTTGACCTAAAAACCGGTAAATATCTGAAAACTGCCAGAACAAATGACGGCAGGAACGTTCCGGTCGGATCATCAAGTTCACACACTCCAGTAGGAAGTGGTTCAAAAACAGATTATAAAGAAATACACGCCGCTAAATCACTTCACGACTTAGTAGATACATACTGATACTTGACAGCTGAAATCTAATAAAGATATAATATAATTAGAACGCTAAAAGCAGTCCTGGCTTTTAGCATTTTTATTAATAAATAAGGAAGGTCACTATGACATTTTCAGAGAGAGTACTTGCGTTGACGCAGGATAAACTCATCCCAAAGGTTGTGGACAACGTTTTGAATAGCAACGTTGCGGTTTTACGTTTAATGGGTAATGCCAAAAAAGGTGTTGGAGAAGCAATCAAAAAAGCAATCAAAGTCAAGAGCAGCGGTTCGGCTGTTTCATTTTCCGGTCTTGATACTTTCTCGGCTTCACCGCTAGATACCAAGGTCAGACTTTCCTACGACATGAGAGCTAACCGAATTCCGGTTGCTGTCAGTGGTATGGAAGCAGTTGCAAATGGTGTGGCTGAAACACAGGTAACTGATATGGTTATTAACTCACTTGAAGAATCACAACAGGAATTGGTAGATTTTGTCGGGGATCAGGTTTATGGCGATGGTACAGGAAATAGCAATAAAGACTTCATTGGTCTTGGGGCTATCGTTGATGACGGTACTGATGTTGCAACAATCGGTGGACAATCAAGAACAACCTATCCAGTTTTAGCTGCTACCAGAACTGCTTCCGGTGGCACTCTTGATCTTGATAAATTGGCAACGCTTTATTCCGCGATTTCTTCTGGTGGTATGCAGTCAAGCCCGACACTTTCATTGGTTACAGAAACAATCTTTGATCTTTATGAAAGCCTATTAACTCCGACAGTCAGGGAAACTTATGCAGCTGAAGGTTACTACAGCGTAGGTAAAGAAGGAAAGGCTACAAGAGTAGCAGCTTTATCAGGACGAGCTGGTTTCGATGCCCTTTCATATCGTGGCGTTCCTATGGTTAGAGATGAAAAATGTACTTCACAGACTTTATGGATGATAAACGAAAATAGGGTTGATTGGTACGGTTGGGATGCAACTGGAATTATGCCAGGATTCAAAAAAGTTTCACTCGGTCAAAAAACTATTGAAGGTGTTTACAACGACGCTCCAATGAGTGAGTTCACAGGGTTTAACTGGTCAGGATATATTAAGCCTTCAAATCAGTTCGCAATGGTTGGTGAGATCGTACTGCTTGGAAATATGACCAGCTTTGAACCACGCAGACATGGAAGATTAACCGGAATTACTGGAGTTTAATAAAATAATTTAAATAACAAAGGAAAGGTCATTATGAAAATTGAGAGTATGGCACAGGTACTCGACTTCAATCCTTACGAGATAAGGACTGATGACGGACCAACGCACAATATTGGAGAGAAGGTTATCGCTGCTGACAGAATCTTCCGCTATGCGGTAGCTGGTGAGGCTTTAGCGGCAGGGTATATGACGACTGAGCCAACAGGGAATACCAATTTATCAACCATGGCAGTAATCTCTGGAGCTGCTGGAGCAAAAGAAATCAACTTTACCAACGCTGCTACTACTACAACTGCCGGTTATTATGACGAAGGTTATGTCTGCGTTTCCTATGGCACTGGTATTGGTCAGACATATAAAATCAGGAAAATGCCAGCATTGGTTAGTGGGGCTTCAAGTTATGTTTATTTGAACGAACCGATCAAAGTTGCCCTTGACACTACTTCCAAGATCGATATCGTCGCTAATCCTTGGAATAGAGTACTTCATACTGCAACTGCTACTTTGCAGCCGACTGGTGTACCGCTAGTAGCTGTTACAGCAGCTGGTGATTATGCTTGGGTTCAAACAAGAGGTGTATGTGCAGTATTTTCTGATGGTACGATTGCTGCTGGTACAAAAGCTGAAAGTGATGGTTCTGTTGCCGGTGCTATCGATGTGGTTGTTGAAGCAGACTTTGTGGTTAATCCGCAGGTTGGTAATGCTTACCACATTGCTGGTGCACAGAATTATGCTCACCCAGTATTCTTGACTATCGACTGATAAAAAATATTAAGTAGCACATTGACGAGTTAATTCAGGATGTGCAAATAGAAGCCCGATTGCTCTATTTGCGTCGGGCTTCATTAAGAAGAAAGGATTATTGTGGTGGAAGAAAAGAAAGTAGAAAAAAAGAAGGTAGAGGTTGTTTGTTCATCTTGTAAGGGTTCTGGTTGGGAAGTTAGAGGAGAAATAATTTGTAAAAAGTGCAAAGGCACAGGAAGGAATTAAATGGGAAAAGCAAAAGATTACATTCCGGCTTTAAAGTTTGGACACAAAATTATGCCTGAGGATATTGCAGGTATGCTAGGGCTTCCTCATGTAGGAAACATTTATTACGTTGACCCAACAAATGGTAATGACACATCTAATAGTGGTACTTCCCAGGGAGATGCCTTAAAGACTATTACAGCGGCTTACGCTAAAACCACCAACTACAATCACGATGTAATTGTTTTGGTTCCTGGTGGAACGGCAGGAACTGCTGAAACTGCCGGTATTACTTGGAGCAAACACTATGTTCACTTGATAGGTAATACTGCCCCTTCAAACATCAGTCCAAGGTCAAGAGTTGTATTCACAACTGATGCTACTGACCCGTGTTTGACAATTTCTGGAAATGGTAATATATTCTGTAATATTCAGATTGCTACTTATCAGGATTCGAACGATGTCTTAGTGAGTTTGACTGGCGACAGAAACGTCTTTAGAAACGTTCACTTCGCTGGTATCGGTTCAGCGACTTGCGGTGACGATGCTACCGCCAGATGTATTAGTATGAGCGGAGCAGAGGAGAATCTCTTCGAGGATTGTACAATAGGTCTTGACACTATCGCTAGATCAACTTCAAATGCATTGGTTGAATTAGCCTCGGCTTCAACCAGAAATGTATTCAGGGATTGTAAGTTCCTGTCATACGCCGACAATGCCGGAGCTTTGTTTGTAAAAGCCGCTTCAGCTGCAGATGTTGATAGATTCGTAATGTTTGAAAGATGTTTATTCCACAATGCTATTAACTCGGCTGCTACAACGATGACAGTTGCTATGGATCTTCATGCTTCGCTTGGTGGTTCGGTGATACTCTATGATTCATGGTTGTTTGGTGCTACTGATTGGGCTGACGACTTCACAAATGTTGAGGTCGCTGGTGGTGGTCAAGCAACTGGCAATACCGCTGGATTAATGGTTGCTGCTGCCTAGTGTTGACAAAGTATTTTTAGGTTGGGATAATATAATTGTTGTTCCCCTCAACAATGTACGGGAAAAAGCAGGTTACACCTCCGCCTGCTTTTTTCTTTTATCTATTGTTGACAACTAATTTTATATGATATAATTGAAAAAAGGAGCTTTATTATGACTATGTTTTCAGATTCTATGGATCGTGATGCTAATCGCAATGTGCTTACCGGTGATTATCCTTTCAGGACTAAAAAAACTATAACCTTTGCTGGTGGAACTACTGATGCTTGGGGAGATGATGGCGGTGCTTTAGATGGTGCGGCTATTTTTACTGTTACTGGTGTTGTCCAAATAAAACTTATAGGTGAATGTACGACTAATTTAACCGGTGATACAGCTACTGTTGAGGTTGGTATTACAGGTGCTACCGCTATTTTTATGGCACAATCTACAGCTACAGATATTGATGCTGGTGATATTTGGATAAACGATACTACTCCGGCAACATATTTCATTGTAGGTGAAGAACAGGCTGCTGCCGATAATCTTCCAGAGTATATTCTTAATGGTAATGACATTATTTTAACAGTAACAACTGCTAATGTTACAGCTGGTGTAATTGACTTTTTTGCCTTGTGGAAGCCGATATCTGATGACGGTTCGGTTGTAGCCTCAACAAATTAGAAATAAATAACTAAATAGAAAAGGAGCATTTAAAATGCCAACGCCAAACAAAGAGGATATTATCCTCGTGCAGAACATTGATCTAGATTGCGATTACTATGACACAGAGAACAACTACTCCCATAGTGACTATTTTGA
>JAQTQJ010000022.1 GCA_028712255.1 Candidatus Omnitrophota bacterium | reverse complement strand
CTTGTGGCTCATCGTAAGAATCTCCTCTTGCGCCATAATGCCCCTCCTTCTAAAAGGCATTATAGCAGTTTAAAAATAGGACATTCTTACTTTGCTAATTTAGGACATTATTATATTGCGATTACAGCAAAATAATAAAGGGGACGGTTCTCTTAAAAAAGAGAACCGTCCCCTTTATTATTATCCTAAATGTACTTCGATTATGTTGAGTTTTTCTTTTGGTAAACTGATGATGGCTTCTCTGGTTAGAAGTACTAAAGAAACCTCTTCTACAGGAATCCGTTCTTTATTCAGTACTAAACGCCTAATGCGATATTTTCCCGCTTGCATGCGTTTAGGATTTAAGAAAACTATTTTTAGCTTTCTTTCTGCAAAAACACGACTGATGCTTAACTGACCGGTAGATTGAAATTGCTCTTTAGAAAGTTTAGGCTCGATTACCAGATCCCCATTTTGCCCTTTAATCCCAAAGACTTGAGTAAGCAAAGTAAGCATAAACCAGCTGGCTGAACCGGTCAAATACGAATACATTCCTCGTCCGGATAAATCAAAATACTCCGGCAAACAGGGATAGATTTTACTTTTTTCGGTATTAGCTGCCATTTTATAGAGCGAACTTAAAACCTTCCACCCACTCTCAGAATAACCCTGTTTGTACAATGCATAAGCAAACATGACCACTATGTGGCTAAACACCGCGCCATTTTCCTTATCTCCATAGGAAAAGGAAAATGCCCGGCCTAGATCATGCTGCTCTTTTTTGAAATCTGTATTCAGGCGGATACCGCCGACAGATTTATCATATAGATAACGATAGACATTCGCCAAAATTTGCTTTATTTGAGCGGTGTTGGCTACGCCGCTCATAATTGGAAACACCTGAGAGGTCAAAGTCATCTGCACTAAATTTCCCTTTTTACCATCTATCCTCTTCTTACAATTATCATAATATCCATTAAAGAATCCTTCCTTCAACCACTCGCTTTTCTGAATATGCTTTTGCATCCAAAGAGATTTTTGGCTTAAAGAGCAGCTTAAAGCAGCCGCATCCACGCAGATTTTTTTCCCCGAGAGATGTTCTTTAGTTTTGGAAAAATATTTATCTAAAACCTTATGTTTTTGCTCTATATTCTGATAGTCAAAATCAACCAGTAAAATTTTTAACTCTTCGGCTATCTCTAGCTCTCTGCCGCATTTAAGTAATAACTCTGATAGGGTAGCAAGATTCTGAGCATACATCGAGGAGAAAGCTGCGCTTTCCCCATATTCTTTGGCCATATCCAACCCGTCATTCCAATCCGCACCCTCCAGCCGCACATAATTATGGTTGCCGACATTATAAAATTGCACTAAATTTTGCACAAGTAAATGCTCGAATATTGTACCGGTATAAATCTTCGTGGATTTAGTCTTTAGCTTATTTCCATAAGAAGCATCCCACTTATAATCAATATCTCTTGTACGATTTATCTGATGATTCCTAAAATAGCTAGCCTGTTCAAACAAAATATCCAGGTCGCCTGTTTCCTGAATATACAAATCCAAAGTAATTAAAGGCCAAACTCCATGATCCATCCACACTCGGCTGATATTATTACGGTCGGCGATAAATTCGCCCGGTTTCTTACCGATAATGGTTGCGTTTGAGCCATCAATTTTTACTCCGCAAAAATTATTAATCAGAAACTCTCGCACTGCTTTGGGATTATTCAAAATAAGCCCCAAGCAATCCTGCCAGAGGTCACGCCAACCTCTGCCGCCTTTGCCATAATCAAAATCCGGCAGGAATGAGCAGCCGAATATTTTTCTTAAAACTGGTTGAATATTTACCCAGCGCAGCCAATTATCAAAATGATTATTTCCACTTGAAATTTCTAGCGCCCTAGATTGCTCCTGCCAAAAATTTTTAGTTTTCTCAAAATATATATTTACTTTCTTAGGAGTATTGAATTTACTCATCAAGCGGCCTAAATTACAATCCTTTTTAGTAATACCCATAATAATTATATAGGTTACTTTGGCTTGTGCGGGCAGAGTAATCCTGGTAAAACGCATCGTTCCCATCGGCTCCTTACCCTGGATAGGTATCTTTTGAGGAATTTTATTTTCAAAAACAGCTTCTGGAGACTCCAAATCTCCTGATTCTCCGCAGAAAAGCTCCTGTGTAGGATAAATATATTGCGCGGGGCTTGCTCTATTATCACATGCAGCCACATAGTAGACCGTATTATTCGGTTTGTGCCCGGATTCATCAAAAAGTAAAGTCGGCTTAACCTTAACTCCGTATTTTTCCTCTTTAATCCTAGTTAGAAGTGAAGTTACATGGCGATGATCGCGCAGGTTATCGGCAGAGCGGGCATATAATGGTATTGCCGCATAAGGAATAAAACTTATCTGTTTTTTGCTTATATTAGTAAGAGTAACCTGCATGATTTCCAATGCATCAGAACCTATCGGGACAAATGATAAAACCTCGGATTTTAACCCTATATTTCTATTCTCCCTGCTTATACGCTGCCAAAGTTGGCCAGCTTCCAGTGTAAATTTATCCTGTTTTATCTGTTTTAAATTTTTAGACACTCCGGTAGCTGACCAAACAAAAGAAAAGGGGACGGTTCTCCTAAGAGAACCGTCCCCTTTATTCTTAATACAATAAACCCAAAAGTTTCTTGAGGCCCTGGAAAGAGAAAGGTTGCAGCGGGAAACCGGTTCAAGTAAAAAACTATTTTGACCAGTTTTAATATCCCCATGTAGATCAGCGGAGATAGACGACATCAATTTTTCATTGCACAGCGGCAAATATAGACTTTTTATCCTATCCGCAAAGAAAGATCTAAAACTACCTGAATTATCAGTAAATTTATATAAGTTATTTTCCATCGGAATCATGTTAACATTAACTCCTAAATTTTTTAAAGGAATTTAGTGGCGAACAACGAAGAATCTAAAAAAGAGGTTTAAACCCCACCCTAATTAATAACCGATTCTGAAGTTTCTTTTAACTTAGCCATCTTCTTATTCAACTTCAATAACCTTTTCTCCTCTTGTTTCTTTTTTCTTGCCTGTTCTTTAAGATTTTTTTGAAATGAGTAATTAACTATTGCCATAATTTTTATCCCCTTTTTTTCTTAACTATAGTACTCAGTAATTACAATAATTTATTTATCTCTAAGAGAAGCATCTTTAAGCGACTTAATAAAATCAGCACTGAATTTATAACCTAGGGATTCCGCAGTATGGACATCCTGCCAAGATTTGGCATAGTCTTTTTTATAAAAATAAGCAATCGCCCTGTTATAATAGGCCCCGGCATAATTAGGAGTCTTTTTTATCGCCTCGCTAAATACGGAAATAATACTATCCATTTCTTTTTCATTAATTACTATCGTTTTCTCTACAATCCGTGGTGGAGTTTTGCTTTCTTTTGCGACCGTAGCACAACCCATCAACCCTAAACAAAACAACATAAAGATTATTTTCATTTTATCCTCCTAATTTTAATATTATACCTCTAGTCGGCAGTTAAAACAACAAAAAACCCGCTAAGTTTCCCTAGCGGGTTATATTGGTTGCGGGGGCCCGATTTGAACGGACGACCTCAAGGTTATGCTTACTACTTCAGCTTACGCTGCTCCACAAATAGTGAATTCGTAGTCTGGACTATATCTTGACCCGCCAAAATACATGGCGGGCCCCTGCCGTTTAGTCTCTACACCTTTTCGCCACAAACATTAGCGAACTTGGCTCGGTATTACCTTTGCAAATTAAGGCTTCACCGAATTTGACAGGTTATCCTTCAACCGTTACCGACTGAAGAGCCCATCGGACAACAAATCCCAACGCTCCCTATACTCTGCTGACTTAGGCTTACGCTGCCTTTTAGTTTTTTCTATCAAGGTTACTGTGCTTCCATAACTAGAAAAGACTGCTACAGGCATAACATAAAACACTTGCAAATCAGCAAGGTAAAGAATTGCAAAATCGAAATCTTCAGCGCTATAGTGCTTTCTTAACATGCGCCGGCGATTTGTCTTAGTTCTACGCCCATCAACAACATAGCAATTATCTTTGGCGTTAAACCAAGCGCTCTTCACCTGTATGCGCAACAACCTACCCTGAAGATCCACCCCTAAATCATAGGCTAACCGATCTCCTATAGGCTGTAGCACCCTAAAACTTCTTTTAAGAAGCTCAGTTGTTACAGCTGATTCTGCAATATCTGCTTTGAGTTTTGTATCCATTTGAGCCTTGCGAGCTACCAGGCTGCTCCACCCCGCGAAACTTTTTAAAGAACAATTATATTATACTACTGATTGCCAAAAATTAGCGAAACTTATTTATCTCTTCTTCTCGGAGAAAATCTTAATGGGAATTTCTCCTTTTCTTACCACACCCAATTTTTGCCGGGCGATCTTCTCTTGATAAACCGGGTCGTTTTCAATCCGTTTTAGCTCTTCCTGCAGAAGATAATTTTCAACGGTCATTTTACGGAATTTATTTTCGAGTTTACGATTTTTTACCCTTGATTCCTGTAGCTTAGTATAACCCGGTAAAAATAAAACCAAAAGTAAAACTGCAAACCCAAAAAGCCATAATGACCTTCTTAACGTGGAAAGCATTTACCTCTTCCAACTTGTCCCCGCATAGACTGCCTTTTTACCTAACTCTTCCTGGATCCTTAACAGTTCGTTATATTTACAGATTCTATCGGTGCGGGATAAAGAACCGGTTTTTATCTGGCCCACTCCGGTTGCTACCGCAAGATGAGCAATAGTCGTATCTTCAGTCTCGCCAGATCGGTGTGAAATTATAGCGTTGTATTTATCCTTTTTAGCAATAGTAATTGCCTCAAGGGTCTCAGAGAGAGAACCAATCTGATTTACCTTAATCAGTATAGCATTGCCAATATTTTCTGCAATCCCTTTTTTAAATATCTTAGGATTAGTAACAAAAATATCATCACCCACCAGCTGCACTTTAGTACCAATCCTCTTAGTCATCTCCTGCCAACCTGTCCAATCATGTTCAGAAAGCCCATCTTCAATCGACAAAATAGGATATTTTAAAAGCCAGCTTTCATAAATAGAAATTAAATCCGCAGATGTTTTCTGGCTGCCTTCAAAGGTATACTTACCATCTTTACAGAAAGAACTGGCAGCGCAATCAAGAGCCAAAGAAACATCCTTACCAGGAATATAACCGGCCTTCTTTATCGCCTCGATAATTAAACTTAAGGCCTCCTCGTTAGAGTTAAGACTGGGTGCAAAACCACCTTCATCTCCAACGCTTGTGGAAAGTTTTTTGGATTTAAGGATTAATTTTAAGTTATGAAAAACCTCCGTTGCCATACGTAATGCTTCAGAAAAAGTTGGGGCGCCGGCAGGCATAATCATAAACTCCTGAATATCAAGATTATTATCGGCGTGCATGCCGCCGTTTAAAATATTCATTAACGGAACGGGTAATATTCTCGCTTTTTCTCCGCCTAAAAATTTATAAAGAGGTTGTTTCTTAGCAAGAGCTGCGGCTTTTGCCACCGCCATAGAAACTCCCAAAATAGCATTTGCTCCCAGTTTAGATTTAAACTCCGTACCATCAAGTTTGATTAAAAGTTTATCAATTTTAGCAAAATCCGCAATTTGCCCTTTAATTGCATTGTTTATTATGGTATTAACATTGGCCACTGCCTTTAAGACCCCTTTACCTAAATACCTGGATTTATCATTATCCCTTAACTCCAGAGCTTCGTTATCTCCGGTAGAAGCTCCGGAAGGAACAGCGGCGCGGCCTAAGATTCCGTTTGTCAAAATACAATCTACTTCAACCGTAGGATTCCCGCGTGAATCCAAAATTTCACGTGCCAAAACTTTTTTAATTTTTGCCATCTTATACTCCCTTTCTTATCTACAGAGAAGGCCTCCCTTACGCATTTTAAGGAAGCTTCCTATATTTTTCTTAACAACTCAATAATTATACACACAAAAAAATCTAAGTCAAGGGCTCATTAAATAGTGTTTGACTTAAACTAGTGGATATGTTATTTTTTAAGTATTCATATCCAAAAAAATACCTGCCTGCAGGTAAGCTGGGAGAAATCATGAATTGGAAAAAATTTAAATTTTATATTAGCCTTTACTGGGTCAGGATAACAATAATATCAGTAGCTACGGTTGCCTTGATCATCCTCACCATGATTATCATAAAAGGCCTAAGAGCTTGGTCTGAGGCAGAATCGTATCTTAGGCAATCTCAGCTAGCTTCGGCCCCATTATCGATCTTTATGTATTTAGTCATCGGGCTTATTCAGACATTTGTTTTTGTCTATATGATAAATTGGGTTCAGATGAAAGGCGGGCAAAAATTCAGCCAATCCAAGAAAAAATCTATTGCCGGAGAAACAATCGGAATTACCTGGGCCGATGTAATCGGAATGGATGAAGCCAAACAAGAAGCTTTGGAAATAGTAAAACTTATTACCGACAGAGCAGAACTGCAACGTATCGGCGGAAAAATATTAAAAGGCATCCTAATGCTAGGGCCTCCGGGTTGCGGAAAAACTTACCTGGCCAAAGCAATCGCGACAGAATGTAAATTACCTTTTATATCCATGTCTGGCTCTGAATTCGTAGAGATGTTCGTAGGGGTCGGCGCCGGGCGTATAAGAAGTTTATTCAAAAATGCTAGGCAGTTGGCAGAATTAAACGGAGGATGCTTAATCTTTATCGATGAAATAGATGCTGTTGGTGCACAGCGTGGTCTGGATTCAGGTTTCGGAGGAACTTCTGAACGTAATACCACATTAAACCAGTTACTAGTTGAAATGGACGGCTTAAAAGATAAAGATTATAATATCGTTATAATCGGGGCAACTAACGCTCCGGAAAATTACTTAGACCAGGCGCTGTTACGTCCGGGAAGGTTTGACCGTAAAATAATTGTCGATAAACCCAACCTTGATGACCGCCAAAAACTATTTGCCTACTACCTTAAAACAATTAAATATGATCCTGTTGATGTAAAAATTGACCGCCTGGCGCGCATTACCGTCGGCCAAAGTCCTGCAGATATCGCTAATATCGTAAGAGAAGCAGCATTAATTACTATACGCAATCATAATGCATCAATCTCAATGAAGGAAATTGATGAAGCGCGAGAAAGAATTGCCTTAGGTATTAAACGTAGAATTCGATTGAGTGAAAAGGAAAAATGGCAAACTGCCTACCATGAAGCCGGCCATGCCATCGTTACCTACCTACTTGCTCCTTCTAAAGATGTCTTTAAAATTACGATCACCCCGCGCGGGCCAACCGGTGGCGCAACCTGGATCCCGGAAAGAGAAGATATTTTTATTGAAGACTCTAACCAGTTACTCAGTAAAATAAAAATTAGCCTTGGTTCATACGCGGCAGAGAAAATCAAATATAATGCCACAACCAGCGGAGTTTACGGTGATTTTTCCAACGCCATGCACTATGCCCATAATATGGTCTGGGCTTGCGGCATGGGTAAAAGTGGATTTTTAGGTAACTGGGAAATTAATAATAAAATATCTGAAGATACCAAAGCTAAACTGGACGCTGATGTACAGGATATATTAAATAACTGTATGACTGAAGTAACCGCATTACTTAAAAAAGAAGAACCTCTCATGGATCGACTGGCTAAAGAATTGGTAGCAAAAAGTGAACTCAACTACGATGAAATCGAAGCCATCTTTAAGGAGTTTGGTAAAATCCGGCCTTAAGATCCTCCCTATTATCTTATTCTTATCCGGTTGTTCCTCCTCTACATCGGCATCCTTCCTAAAGGAAGATATTCCGCATGCAGTCAAAGATATCTGCAAAAAAGAATACAAGCTTGATATCTCAACTAAGCTTATAGGCAGAACCTTATGGGTATATATGCCGCTTAAAGACATAGTTTCTAAACCTCCAAAGCCGGAAAAATACATTGAGAGATTTTTATTGGAAGATAAAAATAATTTTTTTGAAGGAAAGATTCTAAATGTCAATTATCTTATCAAACCTGTTCCGGAAAAAGAGAAACAACAAGAGGTAGCCTTAGATAAATCTGTTAACGAAAAGATCTTCAACGTACTACAGGTAATCCGCAGGGTGCTTTTTAGCGTAGACAGTTCAAAAAAAGATGACCCTATATTTTTCTGTATTGTTACCGCGGATATCAAAAATGGCGTTGAAATAAAACAGACCTTTTACTATTTAGACCTAAAGAAACTCTCCTATGGCTTTATCTCTCAAACAGAATACCAACACCGCATTGTCCAGGATATGGCACTTTCCGTGCAGATTATCGGCGATACAGAGGGTAACCACCTGGATTATCGGGATATAACTTTGGAAGAATTTATAGCCGATCAAATCCAGAATCGCATAAGATTAAAATTCCAGAAACCGGAAGTCGAAAAAAACGTAGATATCGATAAGGAAGTTTTAAAAATAGTTTCCTATACTTTAAATACCTACGAATTTAAGGATTTTACTTCTGTGGAGATGAATAATCTGGCAAGCCAAACCAAAATTATCCTCAATCAAAAAGCCGCACTTGCTGACTCTAAAGAATAGAAGACTATTGCGAAATTAAATTTTTACCGTCATTCTGAGGCCGAAGGCCGAAGAATCTCGAAGCTGATAAGATCCTTCGCTTCGCTCAGGATGACGTACCGCCTCTTATCTTTATTTTACCATCAATAAATAACTTAATGGCTTCAGGATAAAGCTCGTGCTCTACGGCATGGACTCTCTTCTCAAGAGAAACTAAGGTGTCTTGTTTTTTTATTTTTATTTTTTGCTGCAGAATAATCGGGCCACTATCCACTTCTTCATCGATAAAATGCACAGTGACTCCAGTCATGGCTACCTTATGATTAAGAACATCTTTTATCGCCTGGGCACCCTTAAAATCAGGAAGCAACGACGGATGGATATTCATAATACGATTGTGGTATCGCTTAACAAAAAAAGCACTAAGTATACGCATAAATCCAGCCAAAACAATTAAATTTATTTTATAGCTTCTTAATCTTTGAATTATTGCTCCTTCAAAATCAGCGCGGCTGGAGAAATCTTGGCGGTTCACTAAAATTATCGGAATTTTAGCTTTCTGAGCACGCTTAATCACAAAGGCCTCTGGCCTGTCACAAACTAAAATCGTCATCCTTATTTTAATTTTATTCTGTTTTATCGCTTTAACGATCGCCGAAAAATTACTTCCATTACCAGAAGCAAATATAGCTAGATTTATAGGAACTACTGGACTCATTCTCTTACTCTTATGGTTTTAGCCGGACAAACCGGTACGCATTCTTTACAGGAAGTACATTTATGGTAATCGATCACTGCCAGATTATCTATTACATGTATGGCATCAAATCTGCAGGTTTTTTCACATAATTTACAAGCGATACAACCTACAGGACAAACGTTTTTTACCTCTTTACCAAAATCATGCGAGCTGCATGCCACGTATACTGGATAAGTCATAGATACAAGAGAAAATAACTTCTTCGGACAAACCAATACACACTTGTTACAGGAACGGCATTTGACTTTATCCACCACCGGTAATTTTTCAGCCGACATGCTGATAGCCCCAAACGGACAGGCCGTAACACAGGTGCCAAAACCAAGACAAGCAAAAACGCATGACTTAGGTCCTCCTAAAACTAAATTGGCAGTAATACAATCCTGGACACCATTATACAGATATTTATCCTTAACTCTTATGCCGCCATTGCAATGTAAAGTGGCTATTTTTTTAGTTTGTTTCTCAAGAGCAATACCCATAATCCTGGCGATCTTCTCCTTTGCCTCTTCACTACAAACTCGGCAGCGCTCCAATGTAGCCCTTCCTGCAAGCAGGCTTTCAGCAAAACCAAAACATCCGGGATTTCCGCATGCACCGCAATTTGCTCCAGGCAACAAATGAAACACTTCATCCAATTTCGGATTAATTTGAACTGCTAATTTTTTTGAAGCAATAGCTAGCCCCATGCCAAACAATAACCCCAAACCACCCAAAACTAATACCGCAATTAAAATTTCCATCATATTAGAATTTTCCCGCTTATTTAATTCTTCCTCATACGGGATCCCGCCTGACTTATAAAAGAGATTAGTGGGAGAACCCGCTAAAACCCATAAAACTTAAACTTAAAATTGAAGCAATGATAAAAGCCAGGGGAAAATCCTTTAAAGATTTTGGAATATTGCAAAGTTCCAGCCTCTCTCTTATCCCGCTCATTAAAAGCATCGCCAAAGTATATCCTAACCCCACACATACACCCTGAAAAACAGAATAATAAAAACTTCCCACAACCGCTTTACCATTTACAAAAAACATATCGATATTTAATACTGCTACGCCTAATACCGCACAATTGACAGTAATTAAGGGCAGGTAAATTCCGAATGCCCGGTAAAGCTGTGGGCTAACCTTCCTGACTACCATCTCTACCAGCTGTACAAAAGCAGCGATAACTAAAATAAATGAAATTGTGCGCAAATAAGCAAGATTAAAAGGCAAAAGCAGGAAACGATAAACAAACCAGGTAATAATAGAAGACATAACAATAACAAACATTACCGCAGAACTCATCGCCAAAGCAGGTTTAGTTTCCTTGGAGATTGCAATAAAAGAACAAATCCCTAAAAAGCGCGATAATATAACATTGTAAATAAATACCGCGGAAATAAATATTGTCAGGAATTGCTGAATATCCACCCTAAACCTTCTCTCTTAGTTATTAGTATTCATTAACTCTAAAATCTAAACTAGCTTTAAGTTATAAGTTTTAAGCTGTAAGCTTACGGCTTATCACTTACAACTTACCGCTTCTTTAGCAGGTTAAAAAAACCAAGCAACAAACCAATTACTAACAGCGCTCCTGAAGGCATACCGAAGACAAATACCGGCTCAAATCCTTTAATTAATGTATGGCCCAATATCTGGCCTGAGCCTAAAAATTCCCTTATCGCTGAAATAAGAATAAGCGCCAGAGTAAAACCAACCCCCATGCCCAGACCATCGCAGAATGAACTAGAGAAACTATTCTTGCAGGCAAATGCTTCTGCGCGGCCCAAAACCATACAATTAACTACAATCAACGGAACGTAAATACCTAAAGCCCGATCCAAAACCGGACTATAAGCTTTCATGCATAATTCTGCAATAGTAACAAAAGTAGCGATGATCACGATATAACATGGAATACGTATTTTATCGGGAATAAAATCCCTGATTAAAGAAACAATCAGACTTGAACCCAAAAGCACAAAGGTTGCTGCAATCCCCATGCCAATGCCGTTAGCCACTGAAACAGAAACTGCTAGTGTCGGACATAATCCTAAAATAAGAACAAAAGTAGGATTTTCTCTGATAATACCCTTGGCAAATTCTTTAACGAGATTTTTCATCTTGTTCCATAAATCCTGTTTTTAGTATACCGATCAATAAACGGCGTAGCTGCATTCATCATTAATATGGCGTATGAAACTCCTTCAGGATACCCGCCCCATAAACGGATAACCACAGTAAACACTCCGCAGCCTACACCAAAAATCAACTGCCCTCTGGCAGTCAGCGGAGTAGCCACATAATCAGTAGCCATAAAAAATGCGCCAAGGATTAAACCGCCGTTTAACACATGAAAAAGCCAATCACCGTTAAAAAGATGCGTGCCGCCAAAAATATAAGTAAGCACGGCTGTAGTAGAAATGTAAGTTACCGGTATATGCCAACTAATGTACCCTCGGATTAAAAGAAATACGGCACCAATTAATAATGCCAAAATGCATACTTCGCCGATACATCCTCCGCGCTTACCTAAAAATAGATCTAGATATGAAATATGCTCTAATATTTTACCTTCTTTAAGCGCTGCCAACGGTGTTGCGGCTGTCACTGCATCATAACTAAATGGTTTAGCAAATGTAATCATGTATTTTGGCCAAGAAGCCATAAGAAAAACCCTGCCTACAAGAGCTGGATTAAAAATATTCTGGCCTAAGCCGCCAAAAACTTGTTTACCAATAGCAATAGAAAATACCGCGCCAACTACCGGTAACCACAACGGCACATTAGGCGGTAGATTGTAAGCCAGAAGTATTCCGGTAATTACAGCTGTGCCGTCAAAAATCGTAATCTTCTTCTTAGTCCATAACCCAAATACCAATTCGGTTAACACTGCAGCGGTAACTGCAACTAATATCACCCATAAAGCATCCAATCCAAATATAATTACACCGGCAATTCCGGCAGGAATAACACTAAGCACCACCGCCCACATAATCTTGGGTATGGATTCATTTTTATATATGTGCGGCGAACCCGAAACTATAAGATTACTTCTCATTCTTTATCAATTCCTTTATTTCTTGAGCTTTCTTGATAACTGAATTCATTACGGCGCGGCTAGAGATCGTTGCCCCGCTAATTGCCTGCACCCCGGATAAATTCAAGCTATCCTGATCTCTAAACTGATCAGTAAATTTATTTTCGGTTATACGTACCCCCAACCCTGGGGTTTCATTTTGTGATAAAACTTTTACCGCGCTAATTTTACCTGTAGAATCCATCCCGACTAATGTTTGAATTACACTAGAATACCCTTTACCGCTAGCCTTAAAAATATAACCTATTATTTTACCCTGGCCGTCAAGTACCTTATAATACAAAGTTTGCTGATCAATATCGGATTTAACCGCTGTAAATTTGACGGCTAAAGGCATAACCTCTTTAAGCGCTGCCTGCTCCTCTGCTTGAGCTTGCGCAAGAATTTTCGGCGCAGTGATTACGTTGACCGCGGCTAATAATCCCGTAGCAACTATGCAAATAAAAGCTAAAATAAAGCCGTAACGGAATATCTCTCTCATTTCGTTACCTCTAACTTTGCCCTTTTAATCGTTTGTAACAACCTGCGCTTAGATGGGCAAACAAAATTACATATTCCGCATTCGATACAATCAAGAGCCCCATATTCTTTAGCCAGAACCCAAAGTAATTTCTCAGAAGCTAAATTAATCTGACAAGGCATAAGCCCTACAGGGCAGCCGCGCACGCAAGCGGCACAACGTATACAAGGATCCTCATCTAAAATTTTGGCCTCTTTTTTATTCATTAACAGCAGGCCACCGCTAGATTTTATAATCGGGGCCTCATCCGTATACTGGGCAATACCCATCATCGGGCCGCCGATAATAATTTTTGCCGGCTCATCGGTAAGCGGCCCACAAAATTCAATCAGATTCCTTATCGGCGTGCCTAAACACACCAGCAAATTTTTGGGATTTTTTACACAGCTTCCGGTAACCGTAACTATCCGTTCAATTAAGGGCTTGCCTTTATAAACTGCTTCATAAATTGCATAAACCGTGGCTACATTCTGCACCACCACACCAATATCAAATGGCAGTTTACCCCGGGGAATTTCTTTACCCAATATATTTTGGATTAGTTGTTTTTCTCCGCCCTGAGGATAATCTGACTTTAAAACTTTAACCTTGACATTAGAAAAACTAGAAAATGCCTTTATCGCTTCAGGCTTGTTTTCTTCTATCCCGATATAAATTTTTTCTATGCCCAGACATCTGGCCACCAAAACAATACCCTTGGATATCTCTTCGGTTTTCTCAACCATAAGCCTGGCATCTGCGGTTAAATATGGCTCACACTCTGCGCCATTAATAATCAGAGTGTTTACCGGCTTAGGCGGATTGAGTTTTATATAGGTGGGAAAGCTCGCCCCTCCCATGCCCACTATACCGCCATCTAAAACAATTTTTCTAATATCCTGCGCGCTAAGCTTATCTATCCCTTGCTGATCTTTTAAAGTAAATATCGAATTATCATCCTGACCATCCCCTTCTAT
This sequence comes from Candidatus Omnitrophota bacterium, assembly GCA_028712255.1. NCBI lineage: Bacteria > Pseudomonadati > Candidatus Omnitrophota > Candidatus Omnitrophota bacterium. Next base: position 4,597 of record JAQTQJ010000022.1, on the reverse strand, counting down.
GACAATCGCTTTGGCGCGGCCTAAAACAGGATGCGGCCACTCCTGTATAGCTATTACTTTTCCGGATATCGAGGCATGGATAGACGCATAAACATTGGCCTCTATACTGGCAATCCTCTGGCCAAGACTCACCGTATCGCCAACTTTTACTTCAGGATTACAGATTTTCCCCAAATGCTGGATTAAAGGAAGGTAAACCTTACCGGGAAACGGCAATTTTTCAATCGCTTTGTTTTCAACAAGATGTTTATTTTCTGCTAATCTAACCATGTTACCTTTCGGTTAAGAAATAAACTCACGACACCCAATAAGCTTAATAAACAACCAACAATGACCAAAATTAATAAATGTGAGAATCTTTCAGCAAGAATACTGCTGATAAACATAAACAAAATAAACCCTAGATGCATAACTATCTCAAGAGAACTAAAGATCTTGCCCAGCATCTCATTATCGCTGACATTATGAATAATTGTATTGGAAGCAATCATAATCGGAGAAACAATTAATCCTAGACATATTGCTAGAAACGCAGCCAGCATAAAAATAGGGAAATAATATATCCCTAAAGCAAACATCATTAACATTATACCGCTAAAGACCAGTGAAACAAAAATGATTTTGTAATGCGAAATACGCTGGCCAAATTTTCCATAAACTAAAGACCCTAAAAATAAACCGATTCCTAGAAACATCACCAAAAGGCCAAGATCCTTGGTTGCCGAATGCAGCGTCTTCTGCACGAAAACAATAATCACCACATAAACCGAGCCTAATGCCGACCAAAGCGCAAAGATAATCCCAGCAGTAAAACGAATATCTTTCTTTTGGATAAAATAAAGGACTCCCTCTTTAACTTCCTGGAATACAGATTTCCTAATTACCTCAACAATCTCCTTACCCACTTCTTCAAAGCTAGTCTGCGCAATAAACTTCTTGGAAATCAGAAAAATAAATAACCCTGAAACCAGAAATGTTAGAGAATTCAGGTAAAAACCGCTTTTAGCCCCCAATTTTTCCACAAGTACCCCGCTTATCCCAAATCCCAACACTGCCGCGATCATTCCAGATGTGTTAATCAGGGAATTGGCGATCAATAAATCTTTATGATTCACCAGATCGGGAATAATTGAGAGCTTCGCCGGCACAAAAAACCTGCCGATAGAAAAAGCAATAAAAATGATCAGGTAAATTGGAGCTAAATTTTTACTATAAAATAAAAATAATGGAATGGCTAACATCAGTAAACTACGCATGAAATCGCAGAAATACATCGTCCTGCGCCTGTCCCAACGATCTACATAAACTCCAGCTAATGGGCCAATAAGAAATACCGGAATAATAGTAAAGGAAAGAATTTTAGCGATTTGTAGCGTTGAGCCCGGAGCGCGTAAATAGACAAAGGCAATCAAAGCCATTTGTCCAAGCCTATCCCCCATCTGAGAGATAATCTGGCCTAGCCACAATAAAAAGAAATTACGATTTTTCAGTACCTTACGAAATCTAGCCATAAATTTTAAGCCGATGAGTGGAATCGAACCACCGACCTTGACTTTACGAAAGTCCTGCTCTACCAACTGAGCTACATCGGCAATAATATTTTAGCGAATCCGCCAACGCTTTGTGGCGGAAAGCTACATCGACAAATTGCTGGAATATTATATCAATTCCTAACTAATAGTCAATTCATCTATTCCTTTGGAATCAAGGGGACGGTTCTATTTTTCCTTCGTTTTAGATGGTTGAAAAATAGAACCGTCCCCGGATTTTCTACATTAAAAATGATTGACAAACCGATAATTCATGATATAGTTAATTAAATAAATTTTAGAGGGGAAATAAAGAAATTGATTAGCTGTGAAGACAAACCGTAAAGCAGAAACCAAGAATTAAGCCTGCTTTGCGGATTTTTTTTATTCTCAAGAGGAGGTGAAAAAGAACAATGGCAAAAGGCAAGGTAAAGTGGTTCAGCAATCAAAAAGGTTATGGATTTGTTACTTCTGAAGATGGCAAAGATGTATTCATCCATTTCAGCGCTATTGTAGGAGATGGATATAAATCTTTAGCAGAGGGTGATGAAGTTGAATTCGAGGTTACACAAGGCCCCAAGGGTGATCAGGCAACTAACGTAAAAAAGATATAAATTTAGGTATAGAAAAAGCCAGTTCTAAAGAAAAGAACTGGCTTTTTTTCCCAATAAAACTTAAACCAACCTAAAAACATAAGCAACACAATAGCTTCAGGCTATATCGTACGAATAATTATACCTCTAGAGCCTTCATCAGTAACTATCTTCATAAACCCACCTTGGCCGAAAGAATAAATACAGATACTTGCCAAAATAAACAATACCGTGGTGTTGAACGTAATGGCCATACTATATCTTTCTTAGATTGTTTCTTACTTTGGATAGGCTTTTTGAACTTGTTCAATAAATTCAAACGGTACATTGTATCCTAATGCTTGTGCTTTACGGATATCCTCCCAGCATTCTTCATATTTACCTTCTTCAAAATATATCAGCGCCCTATTGTTATAAGTTATTGCTATGTTCGGATCCATTTCTATTACTTTATTATAGTCTAAAATGGCCTGTTGTGAATTACCCTGTAATTGATAAGCTATACCCCGGTTATTATAGGCAAGGGCATAGTTGGAATCGATTTCTATTGCCTTGTTATAATTAACAATGGCCTGGCCAAAGTCCCCATTGCTTCGATAAGTATTCCCCTGGTCATTATAAAGGATAGCTGAATCAGGAATATTTCCCTTCTTTATTCCTTCGCCAGAATCAGCAGTTGTTTGGTTAAAACCACTCTTTTTTCTATAGGCAATATCTCTATTATTATATGCATTAACAAAATTAGGATCGATTTCAATTACTTTATTATAATCTGAAATAGCCCGGTCAAAGTCTCCCTTATTTTGATAAGCATTTCCCCTGTTATTATAAGCATCAAGATATTTAGGGTCAATCTCTATTGCCTTATTATAATCTGAAATAGCCCGGTCAAAGTCTCCCTTATTTTGATAAGCATTTCCCCTGTTATAGAAAGACATAGCTAAACTAGGATCAAATTCTATCCCTTTATTATAGTCTGTTATTGCCCGATCCAAATCACCTTTACTGGCATAAGTATAACCTCGAATGTTGTAACCTCTGGCCTTAAAGGGAGACTTATGTATCACATCGCTCCATAAAGTAAACTCATCTTTCCATACCTTGTTTCTTTGATAAGTTAAAATCGAATAAAAAACAACCAATAAAGAAAGCACTATAACCATGACTTTAATTCTTCTTTCTTTAAATAAATAATACATCCCACTTACCAAAAGAATACTGAAGCCAACCATAGGCAGATAAAGCCGATGTTCGAAAATCACATCCTTTATCGGTATAATGCTAGATTCGGGTAAAAGGGTTAAGAAGAACCAAAAGATACCAAATGAAATTAATCTGTAATTACGAAAAGCACGGATAGCAAAAACTAAAATAATAGCCAGAAATAGTATACTTGCCAGAACAGGTAGATTCAGCAGAGTTTTAATAATAGGATAATCATAATCCAGGTTTTGGTTTAAAGGCATAAAGACCAATCTTATATAAGTAACAAGAACCCGAAATTGAGTCAAAAGGTAATACCACGGCGAGATCCCCGGCGAAGGCTCTACTGTCCGATGCATCTGAGTTATATCCACCGACCTGGTCAAAAACATAGTTAAGGGAATAATGAACAGGGTAAGAAAAAAAGGAACGAGGCGTTTCCAATTAATTCTCTTTTTGGCCTTCTTTAAAAAACTAAACTCATAGAAGCAGATCATAAAAGGCAATGTTAAAGTCATCTCTTTGGTAAACATCGCAAAGACTAGAGCTATCAGTGAACCGGCATAGTAGAAAACTTTTGGTCCCGAAACAGAATTTCCTTCTGGAATTAGGCGGAATTTAATATAAAGGATCAAAGAAGACAAATAAAACAGCGTTGCCATAGAAACAGCCCGTTGAACAATATAGGTTACCCCCTGGATCTGAACCGGACTAGCCACAAATATCAGGCCGGTAAAAAAAGCTATGAGTTTAGAATAATCGGAGATCTTTTCTCTCCTTAGCGTTGGTGTAGAAAAAGTCAAAAGTATAAGATACCATACCAAAACTGCCGAAAGCAGATGGACCATCAGATTAAAAAAGTGATAACCCCACACATCCAGCTGTTGAAAATGGTAATTGATTGCAAGAGTAAAATAAGTAATAAAACGCGATGGCCAAAAATCCCAGATATTCCTCAGGTTATGAATATCCCTTATGGCCAAATTGGGAAGTATCGAATTATTATCGTCTAGGTGGAATGAACATAGGAAAGTATTGGAATAGATGATCACCCCTAAAAAACAGATGATGGCTACCGGAAATAACCTGGACTGAAATAGTCTCATAATTAATTCCTTACTTTGGATATTGCTGATGACTTAAATAAAAAAAGAGAGGTTATACCCCCCCCTTTTTTTTATTTATACGCTGAAGAAAAAAACTAAAATGCCGAGAGAGGGAATCGGACCCCCCACGCCGGCCTTTTCAGGGCCGCGCTCTACCACTGAGCTA
>JAQTQJ010000021.1 GCA_028712255.1 Candidatus Omnitrophota bacterium | reverse complement strand
AAAATCTCTGCGTATTCATAAGCCTTAGAATGTAATAATATTGAGGGAACTCCCCATGTCTCCATCATATTCCAAGGGCTCATTCCTGTGCCGCCGCCAGACCCATCAATAGTAAGCAGGTCAAGTTTGGCTTCAGATGCATATTTTATAGACATAGCCAATGCTTCCATGCCGTAAGAACCGGTCTTTAACGATATCCTCTTATAACCGATTTTACGTAAGTATTTAACCGCCTTCATAAAACTCTCATTGACCTGTTTCTCTGAAGAGAGGCTTGTATAACCTAAACGGCTGTGGCGGGCAATAGATTTAATCGCCCCGGCTTTAAAAGCATTCTGAACTTCAGTTATAGTAGGATCAGGATCAACCACATAGCCACGTTTTTTAAGAAACTGGGCGTACTCAAGGCTAGTTACCTGAATCTCTCCGCCGATACATTTTGCCCCCTGCCCCCACTTTAACTCGATAATAACCTTATCGCCGTATTTTTCAATCACATATTCGGCAACGCCGTTACGCGTATCCTCAACATTCATCTGTACAATAATAGCCCCATATCCATCATAATAGCGCAGGAATGTCTCAATTCTTCTGTCTAATTCCGGAGCCTTAATAATTTTTCCATTCTTGATCTGAGCCTGTTTATCAATGCCAACTACATTCTCTCCCACGACAATCGGCACACCGACAAGAGCAGCGCCTGTAGCAAAAGATTCCCAATATTTAGCTGCCACAAAAGTTGAGCCCAAAGCACCAGTCATTAACGGAACTCTGAATTTAGTTTTGACTGCCTGCCCAAATGCTCCCTCGATACTTACATTGGGAAAAATACAATCGTCTTCAGAGTTACTTAAACCTTTAGGAAGCCCATAGGCTCCATAATTATAGCCATTAATACGTAGAGAATTATAGGAAATCCCCAGGTGAGTTGTATTTGAGCTCCCCGCAGTAGTAAAACTGTAATCTCTAGGATACAAAAGCTTTCTCCCTCTTAAGCTAGAGAGCCAAGTTTCACACTTACCCATACAGTCTACGCGGCAAAGGGTGCATAATCCACTTTCACAAGGATTACCTCTATTTACCGTACCTAGAGCATCGTTTGTTTTTGGCCATTGAATCATATAGAAACTCCCCCTTTCTTTAATCTCAAATCTTAATCAGATTTTGCCTAAAAATAAGGCAACTGGGTTTAAAAAAAATGACAAAGACGCCTATTTAGATTTAATAGACGTCTTTGTCATTTGAATCTAGCTTAAAAATCCTTAAGGCATTGCAACACTGCAAAACCAAGGCGTAATATTTTAGCTTTATAATAATACAGTAAATTTCTTTGTCAAGAATTTTGCAAAATACTTATTGCCGCTTTTTTAGCCATACCCATAGCCTCAATAACCGTTCCCTCGCCACCGACAATATCTCCTCCGGCAAAAACATTTTTAATAGAAGTCTCCATAGTCGCCGGATTAATTACAATATCTTTATATTTATCAGTATTTAGTTTGGGAGTAACACTGGTTAAAACCTGATTTGCCTCTAAGCCAATAGCAATAATCGCCAGGTCGCAGGGTATACTAAAATCACTGCCTTCCAAAGCAACGGGTCTTTTCCTGCCAGATGCATCCGCATCTTGGAGTTGACAAACAAGACAGTTTAATTGCCGAACAAAGCCCTTATCATCGGAATTAAATTCTTTAGGCTGAGTAAGAAATTTAAACTTAATCCCCTCTTCTTGAGCATGCGCAATCTCAAGCCGGCGTGCCGGCATCTCGGTTAATGTACGCCGGTAAATAATCGTTACATCTGCCTCTAATCCAGACATCTTCTGTAGGCGTAAAGCGCAACGTGCTGCATCCATAGCAGTATTACCACCCCCAACCACCAAAACATGTTTACCGATATTTACGGGAGTATGATATTGTGGAAATCTATAGGCAGACATCAGATTCACTCGTGTCAAAAACTCATTGGCCGAATAAACATTACAAAGATTCTCTCCTTTTATCCCTAAAAATGACGGAACTCCCGCACCCAATCCTAAGAAAATCTTATTAAATCCCTGCTGAAATAATTCGTCCAAAAGTATGGTTTTACCCACAACAACATTAGTAATAAATTCCACCCCTAACTTTGCTAGATAATTGATCTCATAATCGAGCACCTTACGCGGAAGGCGAAAACTCGGGATACCATACCTTAAGACACCCCCACAACTCTGGAGCCCTTCAAAAACAGTTACTTTTACCCCTTTTCTAGCCAATTCACCGGCACAGCACAATCCTGCCGGGCCAGAACCAATAACTGCTACTTTGGTTTTTGATAATTTAGGATTTTTTTCTATTGGCACCTGTAAATTGTTCTGCATTCCATAGTCGCCGGCAAACCTTTCCAGAAAATGGATATTAATTGCTTGCGGGCTGCAATATGCCAATTTACCTTTATTAAATACGCAAGATTTTCGGCATTGATATTCTGCCGGACAAACCCGTCCGCAGATAGAAGGAAAATTATTCGTTTGGCGAATAGTAAAATAAGCGCCAGCATAATCTTTTTTAGTAATCTGAAAAATAAATTTTTTTATATCTATATTTACCGGGCACCCCAAAATACAGGTAGGATTTTTGCACTGAATACAACGGTTGGCTTCAAGTAAAGCTTCTGCTTCTGAATATCCGAGCGCTACTTCATCAAACCCTTTTACCCTTTCTTCAGCAGAAAGTTCTTTTACTCTTATAGGTTCTTTAGCTACCATTTTTTAATTTACAGATATGTTTCTCTCTATCCAGATACATTGAATTTCTCGTTTGCAATTCTACCCAATCTATATCTTTAGCCTCAAACTCCGGGCCGTCAACGCAGCTAAATTTTACCTTGCCTGCCACTGTAACCCGACAACAACCGCACATTCCGGTTGCATCAACCATCAGAGCATTTAATGAAACAATTGTCTTAATATTAACAGGAGCGCATACAAACGATACTTTTTTCATCATTGGAACCGGCCCTACCGCATATACCAAATCATACTTATTTTCTTTAAGAAGCTCCGCTAAAATATCGGTAGTGAAACCTTTTTGGCCAACTGAGCCATCATCAGTGACAACATAAATTTTATCTGCTATATCACTTAGTTCTTTCTCTAATATCAATAATCCTTTAGTCTTAGCTCCAAGAATAAGCGTAATATTATTACTTGCAGCTTTTAAGCTCTTTGCCACAGGATAAATTTCAGCAATCCCTACTCCGCCGCCCACTAAGATAACTTTCCCCCAATTTTTTATCTCAGTAGGATGCCCCAAAGGGCCAACCAACGCATACAGAGCATCTCCTACATTAAGAGCACCTAAAGCTTTTGTAGTCAACCCTACCTCTTGAAAAATAAGGGTTATGCTCTGCGCTTTGCTATCTGCTTCAACAATAGTAAGCGGAATCCTTTCCCCTTCTTCGCTAGCCATCACCACAACAAACTGCCCAGCTTTAGCTTTTTGGCTGATTGCCGGAGAACCTAGAGTAAGCTTTATAATCCTTATCCCGGAATAATCAGCAATAATTTCTTTAGATATTATTTTCATAACTATTACCCTACTCCAATCTTTTTATCATTCTATTAGCCACAAGGAGCCTTGTCAAACTTTAAATCCAATTTAACCAATCCCCCCTCAAAAGGAACAATAATACGCTCAAGGATACCGCAAAGATAAGCCATGAGAATTCCGTAATTAGTAATCGGGACATTGGCCTGCTTGGCCATTTCAATGCGATGCATAATTTCCCTGCGATTAACCATACAGCCTCCGCAGGAAATAATCAATTTATAACGACTTAAATCTTGAGGAAAATCCCCTCCGGCAGTTACTTCATAATGCAACTCCTTCTTAGTATAATTCAGGAGCCAAGTGGGAATCTTAGTGCGCCCAATGTCCTCCGGCTGCACATGATGCGTGCAGGCTTCAGCAATTAAAATTTCATCTCCATCTTTGAGATTATCTAAGGCATAAACGCCATGAATATAGACGTTAAGGTCTCCTTTATGCCTGGCAAAAACTGTCGAGAATGATGTCAGTGGAATATCAACAGGTAGCATATCTCTTACATCCTCAAAAACCTGCGAGTCTGTAATAACCAGGCGCGGCTTCTTTTTAAGCACTTTAAGTGAATCTAATAGTTCGGTTTCTTTGGTAACTATAGCTACCGCGTTATTATCCAGGCAGTCGCGCATCACCTGCACCTGAGGTAAAATAAGCCTGCCTTGCGGCATAGCGCTATCAATAGGACAAACTAAAACTACCATATCTTTAGGACTGATTATATCTCCTATCAGTGGAATCGGCGACCAATGGCCAGGAGCCATATCCATAATCTTTTGTTTAAGTTCAATAGTACCCTGATTATTTTTAACGCTAACCAAAATATAGGGCAGTTTATTTTTTTCTAAATACCCCTGCGCAATATCTCCGCTTAACTCGCATTTATTAATCACAAATAAAAACGGTAGTTTTTTGGCTTTAAAAATATTAACCAATTCCTCCTCAAAATTATCTATTTTGGTGTCAGGAGTAACAACAATCAAACCAACATCGGTTTTTCTCAATACTACCAGGGTACGTTTAACCCGCTCATCGCCTAAAATACCTACATCATCAATACCTGCGGTATCAATTAACATACAAGGGCCGATAGGCAGAATCTCCATGGCTTTATATACCGGATCGGTAGTTGTTCCGGCTACTTCAGAAACTATAGCCGTATATTGTCCGGTAATCGCATTGATTAAACTGGACTTGCCTGTATTCCTTTTGCCGAATATACCGATATGTAACCTATTGCTTGCCGGTGTACTATACATATTACCCTCCTAAAATGTAATGCTCTCAAATTAAAACAGAATTGGCCGCTGAATAAAAACCGCTTTTACTTTGTTTTGAGAATCGCTTCTTGAGTGAGTCTGCTTTAGAATAATCTATAAATCTCCCAATTTTTTTAACCATAACATCCATGCAGAAATTACAGGCGCCAACTGGCTCATCAATACATCTTTTTCCCGGATATATTTCATAAAGTTTACGGTAAGGCTGCGGAGTAAAATTCGGCATCAAAACATTCGCACCGCACTTTAACCCATCCAACCTGTAATCCTTATTTAAACTCCCCAGTGCGGTTGTAGCGGGAATATGGGCATTTTTAGTAACTATGCGCGTCAAGGCAATAGTTTTTAAAGTCAAATTAACATCCCCTTGCGGCTGTTTAGAAAACCGCGAATTTTCATGCGGAATAAAGGGTCCGATACCAATCATATCAAAATCAAACTGCTTAAAAAATATAATATCCCTAGAGATCATTGTTAAGGTTTGCCCGGCCAGGCCAATAATATTTCCTGAACCAACCTGATAACCCAGGCCTCTTAGTAATTTCAGGCAATTTAAACGCTGTATAAAACTCATATGCGGATGCATGGATGCGTACAGATCTTGATCAAAAGCCTCTATCTTAAGAAGATACCTGTCTGCTCCGGCTTGGCGCCAAATCTCATATTCATCCATACTTTTCTCACCTAAAGAAAGGGTAATCGCTATATCAAACCTAGATTTTATATCTAGAACGATATCTCTTAACCATAAAGGATCTAAGCTATCATCTTGTCCGGATTGAAGAACTACGGTTTTAATATTGCAAGAGACCAAATACTCAACCGCTTTAAGCAATTCATCTTTACTCATTCTATAACGGTTAAGTTTATGATTAAACTTATTCAAACCGCAATAAAAACATTCTTGAGTACAAAAGTTGGAAAATTCTATTATTCCACGTAAAATGATCCCATCGCCGCAAAACTTCTTTCTAACATTGTCGGCAAAAGAAAACAATTCATTTAATTGCCCCTGGCCACTTAAAGCTAATACCTGCTCCAAATCTTTAGGCTCAGGAAAGCTGGCAGAATAAATCGTATTTAAAAGCTTATTTAAATTAAATATACTCATCCCTTATTCCGGAATCAACGTGTGCAAAAAATAATTTCAATTTTTCCTGTTCGAAAAGATCCAGCCGTTTAAAATAACGCGCAATCATTTTATAGCCTGACTTTCTGACTGGCTCAGATGCAAAATCATCAAGATACTCTTTAAGAGTTACTAGGGCATTCATACTACACTTACCTTTAATTGTTCCAGGTTTAGCCATATGCATAAAAGCCTCTCCAGTCCTCTCCTTACGGTAACAAGCAGCACAGAAACTAGGAATATAATCATGATCAATAAGCGTCCCTACAATTTCATCTAAACTGCGATGGTCACCAAGAGAAAACTGCCCGCCAGCTGCTTTATTTGATCCAGAAGAATACCCTCCGGGCGCAGTATTTGATTCAGCGCTAACCTGTGAAACTCCCAAGCTCAAAAGTAAATCACGCATCTGTGATGTTTCCCTCGTAGACATAATTATCCCAGTATATGGCACAGAAAGCCTCAAAACCGCAACTATCTTTTTGAACTCTTCATCAGAAATTTTATAAGGAGGATTAAAGGATAACTTTGACCCCTCTGCGGGTTCAATGCGCGGTACGGAAATTGTATGCGGCCCAACCTTAAATCTTTCTTCCATATGTTCAATGTGCATTAACAAACCCAAAGTTTCGAATCTATAATCGTATAAACCATACAAAACTCCGATCCCTATATCATCTATTCCTGCTGTAAAAGCCCTGTCAACCGCGTCAATTCTGTTATCAGGATCGCTCTTGGGGCCCTTAGGGTGCATCCTACGGTAGGTTGCCTCATGATATGTTTCCTGAAAAATCTGGTAAGTACCGATACCGCTTGCCTTAAGCTCTCTGAACTCCGCTACACTAAGCGGGGCACAATTAACGTTGACTCTTTTGATCTTATTTTTTCCAACTTCTGCAGAATAAATTGCCTTAACTGCCTCAACATAATAATCTATATTGGATTTGCCTGCCGGAGCATCCTCTCCACAAACCATAAGGATCCTTTTATGCCCGCGGCCCAACAGCCATTCTACCTGATTAATAATTTCGGGGGTAGTCAAAGCCTTGCGATTAATCAAACGATTGTCCGATTTGAATGCGCAATATAAACAAGCATTAGCGCAAAAATTACTAATATAAAGCGGAGCAAATAAAACCACACGCCTGCCATAAATTGTATCCTTGACCGAACTTGCCGCTTTAAATATTTTCTGAATAGAGTTTGAGTCTCTAACTAAAAGCAGCGCCGAAGATTCCTCCAGGCTCAAACGCTTAAGCGACTTTGCTTTTTCCAAAATAGCATCGATCCTGTGGGCATCAACTTTAGCCGTATTAGCCAATAACTTTCCTATCTTTTTTTCATTAATGTATTTCATATTTGATCCTTACTTAAAGCCGATTTTACCGAAACCCCGGAAACTTTACCAAGTTTTCCGGTCAAAGCACCCAACTCATCAGTGCTAGCATCTACGATCAAAACGATAACACTTAGTTCTTTCTTAACATGCGGAATCCCCATCCGGCCAACAATTAATTCACCGAATTCCGTCAGGATGTTATTTACGGTTGGCGCCGCCTTCTTACGGTTATGGATAATTATCCCCACAAAACCTAAACGCTTTTCCATCTTAATTCTCCTTTATCTATAGGAAGACGTGGCGCCCTTACAGAGTGCCCCTTATGTGCACGTCCCCCAAACCATCTCTAATAAAAATCCCAATCTTTCAAAAATAATCCATGGAAAGATTGGGATTTTATTCCTGATCCTCCCTAGGATTAGAGTAAAAAATCTACTCCTTACCGCAGGATATATATTCTATAATTACTTAGCTATATTCTCTTCTATGGCCTTTAAAAGCACATCCGGTTTTACCGGTTTCTCTAAAACAGCCTTTACCGGCAGCCAATCTTGATCCGGTTCAAAACCAAAAGGAAGGTTCATATCACGCTTAATCCCGGTAACCAATACTACGGGAATATTTTTAGTTTTTTGATCGTCTTTGAGCTGCTTAGCGACATCAAATCCTTCACTTTTTGTGGCCATCATTACGTCAAGAAGGATTAACCCCGGTGACTGCTTCTTGGCTTGTTCAACCCCGGTTTTTCCTTCCGGAGCAGTAATAACCTCATATCCTTTTGCCTCAAGTAAAGTAGAGATAGCTTCCACAAAATCGCTGTCATCATCAATAATTAGGACCTTCTTAGACATGTTAAACCTCCTATTTTAACGCTTATTTTAATCGAAGTACGCCTAGTTAAATTATAACAAATCCTGCTTCCTACGCAACACTATTATGGCTTATTTTTTATAACTTTTAATTATATCCAGCGCTTTCTTCGGAGTAAGTGAACCATAAATCTTATCATCAATCATAATCACCGGAGCCAAACCACAAGCGCCCAAGCAACGGGCCTCCTGCAATGTAAAAAGGTTATCTTCTGATGTTTGTCCGAAGTCTATTTTTAAATCCTGCCTGATAGCGTTTAATATCTCTTCGGCGCCTTTTACATAACAAGCAGTACCCAAGCATACCGAGATCGAATGTTTTCCCTGCGGTTTAAGATGAAAATAATGGTAGAAGGTTGCCACCCCCCAGATGTGCGCTGTAGGAATGCTCATTTCTTCGGCAATTTTATTCATTACATCCTGATCAAGATACCCATAAAGCTCTTGAGCCTTATGCAGGATTGAAATAAGCTGAGAATCCGGATGCTCTTTGGTTTTAGAATCTTGCATGAAATTTTTTAATTCTGACATTTTTTTATCTTCAGAAACAATCATTTTCTTTATTTATCCTCCTAAAGATTACTTTACGATTAGCTCTGCCGGAATAATTCCCTGCGGCTCTTTTACCTTATAATGCGTATGCAGCAACTTATGCGACTTAGCACTCAGCGGCCTGCCTAAAAATTCTTTATATAATCTTTGTACATCCGGATTCTCATGGCTACGCCTGATCGTCTTTTTTCTATCCAGGCCATATAAGGCCTCTGCTCTTTTTATCAAACATTCTTCATCAAGAGGCATAGAGTTAGATCCAGCATAAGGCTGGCCGCCGCCGCCAATACAACCTCCGGGACAACCCATAATCTCCACAAAATGATACCTCTGCGGATCTTCTCTTACGGTATTTAATATTTCATTGGCATTGCCTAAGCCATGAGCGACTGCTATACGTATCTCTTTGCCGTCAATAACTAGTTTACCCTCTTTAATCCCTTTCATACCGCGGATATCCTGAATTTCAATATCTAAAAGAGTCTCGCCGGTGTACAGCTCATAAGCTGTCCTGATTGCTGCCTCCATTACCCCTCCGGTTACTCCAAATATAGTTCCGGCGCCTGATGAATAACCCAACGGGTGATCAAACTCTTCGCCTTTAATATGTAACAGGTCAATCCCTGCCGACTTAATCATCCAGGCCAACTCCCGCGTAGTAATTACCATATCCGTGCCCTGCATCCCATCTACCATAAGCTCCGGCCTAGCAGCCTCATATTTCTTAGCCGTGCAACACATAAAAGCAACACTTAAAATCTTTTTGGGATCTGCCTTAATTTTATCAGCGAAATAGCTTTTGATCAAAGCGCTGGCCATAGACATCGGAGATTTACATGTAGAGACATTTTCAATTAAATCCGGATAGAATTGCTCCAAACACTTCATCCAGGCACTAGAACAAGAAGTAATCATCGGAAGCTTACCTTTGCCTTGAAATCTCTCTAGAAATTCGCTAGCCTCCTCCATAATCGTTAAATCCGCGGAAAACTGAGTATCAAATACATAATCAAAACCTAATTTTTTCAATACTGCCACCAGCTCTTTTTCAAACTGCCTACCCGGCTCCAAAGCAAATGCTTCGCCGATTGCTGCTCTTACCGAAGGAGCAATTTGAGCAACCTTAACCAAAGACTTATCCCCCAAATTACCAAAAAGCTCCTGCGTAGAATTCTTTTCGATAAATGCCGCAGTAGGACAAACATTAATACACTGTCCACAAGTAGTACAAACACTGTCTTTAAAAGGCATGTTATAAGCGGGCATCACGACGGTCTTAAAACCTCTGTGCGCATAACCTAAAGCGTTTACTTTTTGGATTTCCGAACAAATCCTTACGCAGCGGCCGCAAAGAATACATTTGTTAGGATCCCTGATTACTGATGTAGAAGAAAGGTCTTTTTCGTAATGCTTTTTTTCTCCCTCAAAATGGCGTTTTCTGATTCCCATAGCAAAAGCCAACCTTTGTAATTCACAGTTACCATCTCTTTCGCAGGTATGGCAATCCTCAGGGTGATTATCCAGAATTAATTCTACGATATCGCGCCGGGCACGCCTTATTTCTTCGGTATTAGTATAGATTCTCATCCCCTCACTTACCGGATAAGCGCAAGAAGCCACATAATTACGCAACCCGGCCACTTCCACGATACATACGCGGCAGGCCCCCTCAATAGAAAGTTTAGGGTGATAACACAAACGCGGAATATGGAATCCTAATTTATCCGCCGCTTGCATAATCGTCTGGCCGTTTTCTACCTGATAAGATTTATCATTAATATTAATCGTAATCATTTTTTATGGCTCCTTAGGTTCTTTAAGATTTTTTTATGGCGCTAAACTTACAAATTTTATAACAGGCCCCGCATCTAATACATTTATTTATATCAATTGAATGTTTTTGCTTAAGGCTACCGGTTACAGCTTCTGCAGGGCACACCTTCTTGCAAGCCGAACAACCTGAGCATTTATCTGTAATTTCATAAACAAGCAGGTGCTGGCAAACCCCTGCCCGGCATTTCTTATTTCGTACATGTTCCTCATACTCAGCCCGGAAATTTTTGATTGTACTAATTACCGGATTAGGGGCAGACTGTCCCAACCCGCACAATGAAGCCTTTTTAATCATATTGCCTAAACGTAAAAGTTTATCGATATCCTCGTCTTTACCTTTGCCTTCGGTAATCCGAGTTAATATTTCCAGCATACGTTTAGTCCCTTCGCGGCAAGGCGTACATTTACCACATGATTCATTCTGAGTAAACTCCAGAAAAAATTTAGCGATATTTACCATGCAGGAATCTTCATCAATCACGATCATACCGCCTGAGCCCATAATCGAGCCGGCTGCAGCTAGTGATTCATAGTCTATTTTTGTATCCAAATACTCCTCTGAAAGGCACCCTCCGGAAGGCCCTCCGGTCTGCACGGCTTTAAATTTCTTATCCTGCGGAATTCCACCTCCAATATCATAGATAATTTCCCTTAAAGTAGTGCCCATCGGTACCTCAACTAAACCGGTATTTTTGATTTTTCCTGCCAAAGCAAAAACTTTTGTACCTTTACTTTTTTCAGTACCCAAGGAACTAAACCATTCTGCCCCATCAAGAATAATCACCGGTATGTTTGCTAAAGTTTCCACATTATTAATCAATGTGGGCTTATTAAAAAGCCCGGATACTGAAGGAAACGGTGGCCTGGGCCTGGGCATCCCGCGATGCCCTTCGATAGAAAGCATAAGCGCTGTTTCTTCGCCACAAACAAAAGCACCTGCCCCCAGGCGTACTTCGATATCAAAATAAAAACCGGTCCCCAATATATTCTTCCCCAGAAAACCTTCTTTGCGCGCATCAGCTATTGCCTTCTTTATCCTTTTTACCGCCAAAGGATACTCTGCGCGAATATAAACAATCCCTTTCTGTGCTCTGATCGCGTATCCGGCAACCGCCATGCCTTCGACAATTGTATGTGGATCACCTTCAATAGCGCTCCTATCCATAAAAGCTCCCGGATCACCTTCATCGGCATTACAAATAACAAATTTTTCATCATTTTTTTCTTTTGCGGTAAGTTCCCATTTAATCCCCGTGGGAAATCCAGCGCCTCCCCTGCCGCGTAACCCAGATTTTTTTATCTGGTCAACAACTTTATCCGGAGTAAAATCAGTAAGCACCTTGGCTAAAGCTTCATAACCGCGCAAAGAAATATAATCGTCGATATTTTCCGGATCGATGATCCCACAATTACGTAAAGCAATACGCATCTGTTTACCGAAAAAATTTACATCGCCAAATACCCTAAAGAATCGATTATACAAGTGGTCTTCATCAATAATAAGACGGGTAACCGGCTTATTATTTTTAATATGCTCTTCGATAATTTCAGGTATATCTTTTTCTGCGAAACCACCATAAATAGTATAACCCGGATTAATAATCATTACCGGCCCTTTTGCGCACATACCCAGGCAGCCGGATAAATTAATACCAACCTTCCCGGATAGCTCAAGCTTCTTAAGTTGCTCCTCAATAGTAGAGACTATTTTCTTAGACCTTTTATGTATACACGAAGGCCCATCGCATAATGTAATGTTAAACCTCTTTGGCATTTTATCTAATATTCCTTTCAAATAATTATTTTATTAACCACTCTTTAATCACTTCGCCTTTTTTCAAATGGCGCTCGATAATTTCTTTTGCCCTCTCCTTAGTAACCAGCCCGTATTTTAATGGAATCTTGCCCTCTTCTACCACTTCAACGGTAGGTTCCAAATTACACCTACCAGCGCAACCTTTTTGGCTCAAATACACGTCGCTTAAGCCCGATTTAATTGCTTCTTGAAAAACCTCCATAATCTCCTTTGATCCGGCCGCTATTTCACAAGTAGCCATACCAACATAGACGCGTTTTGAAGACAAATAACCTTTGGCAATAATCCTGTTTATAGCCTGGGCTCTTTTTCTCTTAATAATCTCTAATGGATTCATAATTAATTCTCCCCCGTTAATTTCAATTTAAATGTATTCCCTTTATCGCTTGGCTCTACCCGGATCTGCCAACCATGCTGATTGACTATTTCTCTGGTAATAAACAATCCTAAGCCTGTTCCTTGAATTTTCTTGCCGAATTCGGAATTCAGGCGAGAAAATTTCTTAAATAATTTATCTTGCTCGCTAACTGATAGAGGCCTTCCATCATTATAGATTTCAATATCAATATCTTTACCAGCTGCTTTAGAACTTAAAATTATCTTACCACCGCTTAATCCATACTTAATTGCATTTCCCATGAGATTATTTGCTACTACCTGAAATAAATTAAGATCGGCTTCTATTTTTAAACCCGGCTCGATATTATTTACGATAAAAATATGCTTATCAGCCGCCTGTTTAGAGAACGCGTCGACTGCGGGATCAAAAACATCCTCTTTTATAAGCAAATCAACCTTGTTAAGTTCTAAATGGCCTTTTTCAATCCGGCTTAAATTTAGGAAGTTCTTTACCGTGGCATCTAGGTAATCCAAATTACGCGCTACCGAATCCATGGCCTTGGTCTGTTTAAAGTTAATCATTCCCAAGAAACCATCACGCACCGAATAAGCGTTAAGTATGGTTGATGAAAGTATACCTTTTAATTCATGCGCGACAAAACTGATCAGGTCCAGATAGCTTTCCTGGCGTTCTTTAAGTTTTGAGGCCATGATGTTGAAAGCTTCAGCCAGGTAGTTTAGTTCTTTGATATTAACCTGTGATTTTAAGCGGTAATCCAGCTGGCCGCTTGATATTCTATCGGTTGCCTCAAGCATACCTGTAACCGGCTGTGATATAGAGTAAGCTAAAATATAGGAAGAGATAGCAGCCAAAACCGCAACCAGGCTTACAATCGCCAAAAAACCCAGGAATATCCTCTTCTCCATATCCTTAAACGGCTTCTCCAGAAGCCCCACGTAAAGTATGCCTATAATCTCTCCCTTGATATTTTTTATCGGTTCATAAGCGGTAAGATACCAATCCGTAACCACAAATGCCCTATCCAACCACATCTTGGCATCTTCAACTACCTTCTTATAAACTCTATCCGAAACAACTGTGCCAATTGCCCGCTGCCCCCGATTATCCAACACATTGGTGGCAATACGGATGTCATCCAAAAATATGGTTACTGTACCCAAAGGTTTACCATTATAAAATTTATCCTCAAAAACAAGATTGCGTATTTTATCTACCAGGGCAAAATCCCGGTTGAGTATTTTTCCTCCATAGATAACCTGCTTAACCTTGCCTTGCCCATCAAATACCGGCATAGCATAACCAATTGCCATAGCCTTATCTAAAACTTTTTGAGTATTGGGATGGCTTTTTGGCGTAGGCCTTATCTCTATTTCGGCCTTCCTGTAAATATCCTGGCTCATCTCCAGCAATTCCTCTTTACCGATAATCCGGTTTGCCCCCGTAGGCTGGCCCTTAAAAGCGCCAAGCACGATTTCACTGCGTACCTTATCCTTATCTTTATCCTCTACAACATATAGGTAATCCAAACCCAGGCTTTGTTTAACTTTATTCAGATCAACTGCCAGAGGGGCTAAGTTGAAAGCTGCTTTTATCGCCTCAATCTCCCCATAATAAACTGAATGCGCGATAAATAGGTCATTTTTTACCTGATTCTGGGCGCGGGCAATAATATCATTCTTAATGATACGCGTGCCCAAAAATAAGACGGCTACAGAGAAAATTAGAATACTGATGAATAATGTCGAAAGGATTTTTATTTTTAGGCTCTGCGTACGCATTTAGCTAATTCCTAGCTTTTTCCTGTGCGTTAACAAAATAAATTACGTTCTCAAGCTCCAACTCTAAATTTACATTATTTACTACGATATCTCCTGCGGCTCTTAATCTTAAGGGAGCAAAATTCAAAACTCCTTTTATGCCGCAGGCAAGCATCATATCAAGTACTGATTGAGCAGCAATATCAGGCACGGCGATTACCCCAATCCTTATATGCTTGCTTCTTACAAATTCCTTCATCTCCTCCAGGGGTAAAACGGGAATTTCGGAGTCCCGGTTATATTTAGTAGAGTCAATATCAAAACAAGCGCAGATTCTTAATCCCTCTTTTTCAAACCCCTTATATTTCATCAGCGCATTGCCAATATTACCTAAACCCACAATAACTACCTCTTGGATCTGCTCTTTACCCAAAATAGTATTTAACTTTTCTATCAGTATATCAACCTGATAGCCGCCGCGTTTATTTCCAGATATTCCAAATAAAGAAAAATCTTTTCTTACCTGAGAAGGTAACGCTCCGATAGCATCTGCCAGGTTATCGGAAAAAACCTTAACAAAACCCAACGCTCGCAAGCGGTAAAGGGCATTTTTATATCGGGATAAACGGATTATGCAACTTTTATTCGTAATCATATTATTGTTCTTTATTTCACAACAATTGCTACAAGGATAACATATTCTTTGACTATGTCAAGTTTTTTGTTATTTATTTCACAAAATCAGAGGGTTTCAAGATCTGTGGGTGCGCGGCCTAAAGAACGCAGCAGGGAAACTGTGGATTCTATCTGTATAGAAATATCCTCGGTTTGATGGGCTCGGTTTGGATAAATTGAGTAAAATGGCCGGTAAGCTAAAGGAGTAACATTAAGCATAAGCGAATTTGCCCCGGCAAGCAAGGCGCTTCTTGCCGCCTCCCTGTCTAAGGTTTCCAAGGCGGTAGTTACCAATATTTTGGCATTAGGATCGCCGATAATCCTGGCAAGAGCTAAAACTTTAATCACCTCATCGCTCTGAGCAGACTTCTGATTTGCTAAAGAGGTCTGCGGATGCGCAATAAACGGACCAAAGCTATACATCTCTGCGTTCAGCTCTTTAGCTAAATATATATCATTTAAAATATCCTCTTTACTCTGCCCAGGCAGGCCAATTAAGCCGCCGGTGAGGATTAAATAACCAAACTCATAGGCTTTCCGTAAATGCTCAATCCTACTCTCAAAATCCATCCCAGGATGCACCTTGCGGTAAAGAACAGGATTTGAGGTTTCAAAACGCATAAGTAAACCGCGGGCGCCTGCCTGGTAAAGTTTCTCTAAACCATCTATGCCTATCTCGCCAAAACTTATAAAAATCAGCGTGGGAAATTTTTCCTTGATCTGTCTGACTATGTCGGCTAATTCCTCAATACTGTATCCGGAATCCTCGCCACTTTGTAATACAAGAGATTTAAAACCATAGCGCTCAACCGCCTCTCTAGCAGACTCAAGAATTTGGCCTTTTGTCATACGATAGCGCTCTAACCCTTTGTTATTATAAGATATCCCGCAATATTGGCAACCTTGGCAGCAGTAATTGGAAATCTCAATTATTCCATGGACGCAGCAGGAATTTTTATGGTATTTCTGGCGCAGGAAATTGGCTGTTTTATAAAATAAACCTATCCTGGCTTGGCCTTCTAACTCCAGCAGATATAAAAGTTCTTGTCGCTGCAATTGCCTTGATTGGCTGGCGCGATCCAATATCCCAAGCAATGTTTTATCCGTATCAATGCCATTTAAAGAAAGGCGGGAAAGCTTTAAATCTACCTCCTGCAATTGGAAAAACTCCTCCTTCCATACCGCAAGGATACTTTGCGCCTCAGCCTCGAATATTTTACTCACCACGAAACCGCCTTGGGCGTAAATATAGTCACCGATACTAACCTGAGTTAACTCATTATAGGCTTTCCTTTTTTCGCCGAAATAATCTACGATTACCATATTATCCTCTATTTTTTCCACTTTTCCGGGGATAGCATAACACATCTTCTAAAATAACCTTTCCTGGATAAATTTATCGATCTGGCCTGTTAAATCCGCTAACTTGTCCTTCAACAAACTACTCAGGGAATCGCCAAAACCTACATCCTCTACCTGTATACCGGCAATATAAACCTTGGTCTTGACTTTTAATTTCTGCGTTAATTTAAAGATATCCTTAAGGTTTAATTCGTGGGAGGAGATTGCCCCGTCATCTTTGGAAAATTTCGCTTCATCCAGGGCGAATATCTTTAACTGGCCGGCGGCAAGACCGGCGGAAATACCGTCGATCAATAAAGCAAAATCATAATTTTGCAGGCGATGGATAAGGTCAAAACTTGCGCTGCCAAAATTAAGATAATCTATATTGGCTCGCTTATAATTATTAAGGAGAGATTCCAGAATAATTACCCCTATTCCGTCGTCTCTCCTTAAAGTGTTGCCTAAACCGATTACCGCATTTTTTTTAGACAAAGCTTACATCCAATAAATGCGTGGCGCATGATATGCAAGGATCATAAGAGCGGGCCAACATCTCAAGCTCAAGAGTAATCTCACTTTGCGTTTTCTTGCCTAACAACTCCGGAACAAGTTTCCGCATATCATCCTCTAGGTTACCCATGTTCTGATTGGTAGGAATCACGCAGTTAGCTGCAGTAATATGAGCAGAATCATTAATCGTATATTCATGGAATAAAGAACCGCGGGGCACTTCAACGCATGCGGAACCGGTATTTGGTTTATATTTAATCTTGCCGACCTGGCTTCTTTTTGGCCAAGAAGAAACAACAATGCCCTCCTCTTTTAACCCATCTTTTAAAATCTTCTCCAGGATCGTAATTGATTCTTCTAGGCAGTGTACCCATTCTACAAGCTGAGCCGCAGTATTAAGGTAAGGATTATGGCTTGGAGCCTTTAACCCTAATTCAGCTGCTACGGCTTTTGCTTTCTTATGCAGTTTGCTGAAATTATTGTTAAAACGCGAAAGGGCTCCTACGGCATAGGAGCTGCCGTTAATTTTAGAAATCTTGGCTTTAGAATAATCAACAACCGATTCAATAAAAAGTTTACGGTAATCAGCTACTTTGCTTTTTTTGCCGTTTACAATTAAATCTCCATCATACATCGCGTATTCATCATCAGAGGTAAGCGACATATACTGGGTCGGCCGCTGGAAATCAGGGAACTTCAAAGTCTTGATAATTTTTACGGTCTCCTCCCCATCCTTACGCGATTCCAACATCAAGTTATACAATTTCTCTAAACCTTCTCTTGAAGGCAATTGCGTAAGCCCGCCGATAACATAACTTATTGGATGAATATGCCTGCCAGCAAGCACTTCCCCGCCATAGTCGCTCATCCGTTTCATACGCAAGGCCATCTCAATAACCGGCCGATGCGTTTTAATTAAAGGCACAATACTTTTTACCCCTAATAAATCCGGGGCAACCAGAATATAAATATGCAGAATATGGCTATCCAACATTTCAGAGTACAATAGAAGCTTCCTAAGCATTATCACTTCATCCGACGGCTTTATGCCCAGGGCATCCTCTCCTGCTTTAATACTAGCCAAAGAGTGCCCGCAGGCACAGATACCGCAGATACGGCTGGTCAGGTGTTGGGCCTCCCAGATCGAGCGGCCAACAAGCATTGACTCAAAAAAACGCGCAGATTCAATTACCTGAAACTCGCATTTAACAAGTTTGCCCTCCTTTACATCGACAACAATGTTGCCATGGCCTTCTACCCGAGTCAAATAATGCACATCAACTTTTAGGTTTTGAGAATCTATTTTATTTAAACTCTTGGTCATATTTTTCTCCCATAGAATCATTATATAAAGTAAAACTATTCAGGATATCTTCTACTTTTAAACCATATTTTTGCATGATATCCTTAGCGGCGTCGGTTGCCGGTTTCTCCACCAATCCCCTACATCCATAACAACGGTTTCCGTTATTAATACACCAGGAATTACATCCGGCGCGGGTAACCGGCCCCATACACTCCTGATCCTTCTCATAGCGGCAAACATTTTCATTCATTTTACATTCCACGCAAACCGAATAATTAGGGACAACATAAGGCTTGCCCATAAGTAAACACTTCAGCACACTGACTACCTCCGGTATATAAACCGGACAACCGTTAATGGCATAATCAACCTTAACTACTTCATGCACCGGCATTGCTTTAATACTGCTAATAATATCCGCTTTATCCCCATAAACTATTTTCTTAGCCGCCTCTAAAGGAGAACGATTTTTAATCCCGTTTACTCCGGCGATAGTTGCACAAGCGCCTAACGTAATCAAAACTTTTGCCTTATCCCTTATCTTTTTGATCCGTAAGACATCATTATCAGTAGTAATGCTGCCTTCAATAAAAGCAATGTCATACTCATCCGCGGCTTCGGACATAATCTCCCGGAAACTAACTATATCAACAAGCTCAGTCAACGCAAGAAGAGTATCTCCCATGTTGGCAAACTGCAACTGACAACCCTCACAGTCGGTAAAATCAAAAAATGCCACTTTGGGTTTAGGCTGTTTTTTCATGGCACTCTCCTTTAAATTTTTTCAAATCATTATAAGTAAATACCGGGCCGGACTGGCAGACATAAACACCTTCAATCTGGCAGTGCCCACATTTACCTAAGCCACAACGCATACGCCTTTCTAAAGACACAATGATCTGGTGCTCCGGAATTTTTTTCTCCAGTAATTTAACGATAACAAACTTATACATAATCGGAGGACCAACTACAACACCGTATGTGCGAGTAGGATTAATATCGACTCCGGGGATTAAAGTAGTAATCAAGCCAACATTTCCTTTCCAGTCAGGATCTGCCCGATCAACAGTACAATTGAATTTAATCTCGCTCCTTTTCATCCATTCGTTAGTTTCCTCTTCGAACAATAGCTCTTTTGGGCTCTTACAGCCAAGTAAAATCTGCACATTACCGAAATCGTTGCGATTGTGCATAATATACCTGATTAAGGAGCGCAATGGGACTATACCTAGCCCTCCGGCAACAATCATCACGTCGTAACCAAACATATTATCAATAGGAAAACCCCTGCCGAATGGCCCGCGTATTCCTATTTCGTCGCCTTTTTCCAATTTATGCAGTTTGTCGGTAAAGACCCCGGCATCCCTGACAGTAAGCTCAAAATAACCTTTATCGCTTGGCGAAGAACAAACAGAAATAGGAGCCTCTCCGAAACCAAAAATAGAGACCATCACGAACTGCCCGGGAACATGCCCAAGGTTAAGCTTGTTTTCCAATTGAATACGGAAAAACTTCTCCTTGTCCGTAACCATCTGAGCTTGGATAATTTTTGCCTTCATCGGTAGATAAGGGGTAGTTCCCATTTTTTCCAAAAGTATTTCACGCTCAAGCATATAATCTCCTGTCTAATTTATTATTGCAACCCTTCCTCGCTAAGCAAAGAGTTAACCGTTTCGATCAAGCTTATATCGGCCATGCATGTCCTGGTGCACCTTCCGCAGCCGGTACAAAAATACCGGTTAAATTTATCAACCGGATATTTAAATTTACGATAATACCTGTGCCTTTGCCGGCTATCCCTGCCCTTGCGGAAATCTTCCCCTCCGGCAACTTTGGCAAAATCATCCATCTGGCAGGAATTCCAGATTCGGTACCTTACTCCATTATTTAAGGAAATATCCGGCTCATCCTGAGTATCGAAACAATAACATGTCGGACACACCGCAGTACAATTGCCGCAGGCAACACACCTTCTACCCACATCTTTCCAAACGGCTGAAGCAAAAGATTTATCAAAAGCATCA
>JAQTQJ010000020.1 GCA_028712255.1 Candidatus Omnitrophota bacterium | reverse complement strand
TACAGCATTTTTTTAAAAGAGCTGCCCGGTCCGGGATATGCAAAAACGAAAGCCAGCTTACCGCGGCGTCAAAATTACCGTCTTTTTCCGGAAATTCAAGAATATCTCCGCAAAGATGGTTTACGGAACCGGATAGATTACAACGTTCAGTCAAAGAAGATGCTATCTGGTTCAGGTCTGGTTGGAGCTCAAGAGCAGTCACCTGACAACCGGTTTTTTCCGCCAGATATCTTGCCGGCCCCCCTATCCCGGAACCGATATCTATAATCTTTTTTCCGGAGTCAATCTTCAGGCTGCCGATGGCCTCGTCAATCGCATCAGTACCCAAATAATGATACTGGTCAAAAGGAGACAGGTCTGCTGCTTTCAACGGGATACCTTCCTTATATCCGGTTGCGTCAAGCTCATTGTAAATCCGTTCAGGATGGCGGTATAGTTTCATCCTTTTAATATTTTTCACATTATTCATTTTTCTTCGCGATGATCACGCCGTACTTGAGGAAATCGTAATGCGTCCTTACCATACCGTCGTAATACCTTAAGGCGCTCTCCCTGGCTTGCCTGCCCAGGACTGCTGCGTAACGGTCCCATTGCAACGTTGCTTTTAGCCGCGCCCTCATCCTGGCCTCGATTACATCGGTGCAATCGCAGCTTTCCAATATCTTAAAGCCTGACTCCTCTAGCAGTCGTTGATACGTACTTAAATCATCCTGGAACCATATCCCGGGCTTATACAGGCCGGTAAATTCAGGGATTAAACGATACGCCTCATTCAATGTCCCTTTTTTGCCCTTGAGCCACACGTTAAAACCAATCATTGCTCTGGGGTTAAGGTGCGCTTGTATGCGCGCAAATGCCTTGGGCTTATCCTGCCAATGAACGCAGGTTTCATTAAAATACGCCTTGGTAAAATCCTTTTTATCGAGGGATAATTCCTCGACATTCTGTTCATAGTATTGCACTTTATCCTGGATGCCGTGCAACAGGGCGCATTCCCTGGCTTTGATAAGTTGGGCGGGATTAATATCGATCCCTACTACTTTACAACCGGTCATCTTCACCAATAACCGCGAAGGAGCTCCGCTTCCCTCACCGCAGCTTAAAACATAATCCTTGCCGGTAATTTTGAGTTTCCTGAACAACGCTGCAACGCCGTGATGAAAAAAATGAGTTACCCCCTCTAACTCAAAGATTCTGGTATCAAGCGACCGCGCAGGATCAATGCCGAGATAAGCGTATAATTTTTTTAGCATCCCGCAATCATGGATGATGAATCCGCCGTCAGTCTGATACGACTCGATAAGATTTTTTTTGACTATTGCGTCCATTCTCTACCCGATGGTTTTTCGCCATAAGTTCAATATTTCGTTTTTTAACGGCTGTTCTGGTAATATTATACTCTGGAAATGTCTCGTTTTCAAAAGATTCCATTCATACAAGCGGTATTCTTGCTTAAGAGGAATTGACCTGTTTTGGCGATTAAATGGCGCTATGCGGAGAGGTTTTTAAACAGCTTGCGGTACGGATATAAACGAAATGCGGCTAATAAATGCGATGCCTTAATTCCTGGGGGCATCGCCAGATAAAAAGGCCTATAACCTTAACTATTGAAAACCCGATGTGGTTCGGCCGGTGAGGGCTGCGTATGGCAAATATGCCATGTTCTTTTGGGCTTGAGTCTAATTTCTTTTTCCATTTTTTTCCCCGAGATTACAACAAACCCGCCTTTGCCAAAGCCTCTCTTAGGCCTCTCAACCGAGCTCATCTCATCCGGCAAAACAAATATTGTCTGATAATAAGAAAAGGAGGCAAAGCCGGTTTCTTTAAGCAAATCCGTCACTTCTTTTACACTAAAAAATTTTGCCTGCTTATAAAATACGCTTTTCTTCCTTCGGTAATATTTGCCCAGGAAGCTTTCTTTATCAACAATGCCGATTATTATTTTCCCTGCTCTCGTTAATACACGGTATGCTTCCGCTAAGACTTTTTTGGGATTTTCAACAAAACATAAAGTAATAATAATTGCCACAAAGTCAAAAGTCTCGTTAAGAAAAGGGATATCTTCGCCAAAAGCCATTCTGACATTAACGCCCCTTTCTTGAGCGATATCAAGCATCCTGCCCGAAACATCTATCCCTATTGTTATTCCTAAAGCAGCGGCAAATCTTCCCGTACCCACGCCGATTTCAAGCCCCTTCGCCTCTGAAGGGAAAACTTTCTTAATTGCCTCTAATTCCGATAAAAACGCGAATTTATGCTTATCATACCAATCTTCGTACTTATTATAATATTTATCGAAAACATCGCTCATAAATCTAAATCCCCGAACCAGCCGTCATAAAACCTTTTAAGATGCTCGTATTCCTCTTTTGACATGGTATTTTTCTTGACTTCTTTCTCTTTAAAAGAATACCGGTAATTTGCGCAATAGCTTCCGATAACATCTCTGGCGTGATTTATCTTCTTAAACACCTCTTCGCAATGCTTCTTATCCTTCTCCTTACATCTATCCGGATGGTACTTAAGGGCCAACTGCCTAAAGGCTTCCTTAATCTCTTCTAGGCTAGCCTCTTCTTCTAATCCCAATATCTTTCTTGCTTCATCAATTTGTTTAAAATTCGTCATATAATTTTCTACCCTATTCTTATTTCCGGGTAAATGCTGATTTTACTCTTAATGAAATTCAATATAAAGCTTCCCTTTCCGGCAAGCTCTATAAGCTCTTTTGCTTTCTCAGCCCGGGTATGGGTAAATCTTTTACTACCCTTCGGCATATCTTCCATCTATTACCTCCAATAGATTTATATCAAATATAGGGCTTAATAACGGCTGCAAGCTCTGCCTTAGGGAGCGCGCCAACGAATTTGTCCACAACTTTTCCATTCTTAAAAATCGCTATTGTCGGTATGCTCATAACTTCGTAACTGGCAGCTGCCTGAGGAGCCTCATCCACGTTTAATTTGCAGACTTTTAATTTCCCCTTATACTCTTGAGCAATCTGTTCGATTACCGGAGCAAACCTAAGGCAAGGGCCGCACCATACAGCCCAGAAATCCACTAAAACAGGCAGACTTTCTTCCAATACCTCTTGCTTGAAATTACTTTCATTTATATTAATTCCCATTTTTTACTCCTTCTCTTTACGCTTAATTTCTATGGATTCAACAAAAAATTCCTTATCCATTTGAATATTAACATCCGCGCTATGACAAAAAGGGCAACCGAACACCCTTTTAGTAATCCGGGTGCTGCGCTTGCAATTTTTACATTCTAAAAGGATCTCCAGGGGCAAAATTTTGAGGCGCACATTCTTAAAGCTTTCCCCTTTTATTAACTCCTTAAAAGATCCCTGCAAGCTATGAGCAGCGACATGACTAAAGGGACTTAGCCGGACATTAACTATGACCCGTTGCGTAGCTTTTTCTTTAGCCAGTTTATCTCTTAAAACAATAAATATTTCATTAATAAATCTTGTCTCGTGCATAAAAATCCTCCGTTAATCATTTTGCTTTCTTATGAACAAAAGCGGAAAAACTATATCGCTTACACAGCAAGGTACCCAAACCGCCAAGAATAGAAAAATAAAAATAGCCATACTGGACAACCAGCTTAAAACTCCTACCTTAGCCATAATTATATGGAACAAAGAAGCCCATGTGCTTAATAGTACGTGCAAGCTATGAGGAAATTTTGTCGTTGGCTTATAATAGGCTACGGCTATCCCAATAATTGCTAAAGGATTAACCAGCCACCATTTTTCAATAAAACCCAGATGGATTCCTCTATTAGGCATGCCAAGCATAGTTTCAGCTACGTAAGGAATCAATGAGTCACTTAAGGTAGCAATGCCCACAGAACCGACATAGCCAATTATGATTAAAGCCCAGAAGTTACATTTTCCTTTAATACAATTACTCCCTATCCGAGAACACGTGTGGAGTTTATACATGGCTGCAGTAACTAACGCGCTTAAAAAAACATGTAAAGGATGGAGTATGTAAAAGACATTATACGAAACCTTATAAGGCAATTTTAAAGAAAAAATCATAATGGCTATTCCAGTGGCTGCACCAAATATTGTAAATGGCGCATGCGCTTTTAGTTCCTTTAAAATCTGCCTTGCCATTTTATCAAACCTCCATCTCTTGCCCTGCTTGAATCAATACAAAATTTTCAGCATAACATTTTTTGAAAATATCTTCCGCGGCCTCTCCCGAGCAATGCATAGGCCCGGCTTTTATTATACCCATTTTTTTAAAATTCTCGGCGACTATCTCTACCGCGTATTTATCTGATTCCATCAAGTGAAATCCGCCTAAAACAAGATACAAAGGATCGGAAGAAAATTTTCCTTTCACTTTCTCTACCATTTTCAAGATTCCGGGATGAGCGCATCCTGTAATTATAGTAAGACCATTTTCCGTTCTCAAGACAATCGCCTGTTCGGGCATATATTTTCCTTTGTAGGCGCCGGGTATTTCTCCCGTAATATGGATATCGTCTGAAATCTTAGTAAACTTTTCGGCTTCGATTAATTCCGCCTGAGCATCTTTTACTCTATCTTTAAACTCCCTGGAAAAACCGGGGCACGCATACACCCTAAGCCCTTTTCTTTCCTTCAATAGTTCCCACAGGCCTCCCCAATGATCCCAGTGGTCATGCGAAATCACCACGGCCTCAATTTTATCAATAGCAACCTCTAAAACCCGCATATTCTCAAGCAGCCACTCCCCCTTTTCGCCGGTATCAAATAATATTCTGTCATCAATCAAAAACGAAACGCCCCAGCCTGTCCGAAGGTTTTTATCTAAAGCCCCTTTATCAAAGAGAACCTTTATTTTCATTTATTTAACCCGCCTTTCAGGCAAATTTGATCTTTTCTAATCTGGTTGCTAACACTCTTAAGCAGTTTTGCTATAGTAAGCTGGCTTAATGTATTATTTAATTGAAACTCAATATTCGTTAACTTTCGCATTAATAAACATTTATCGGGTTGCGGGCAGATACCCTTTTCTAATAAACAGCCAATGACATTTGCTTCATTTCGAAAAATAGTCACTATATCGATAATACGTATTTTTTCCGGACTTAAATTTAAGATAAAACCGCCGCCACTTCCCCTTAAAGAGTCTAACACCTTATGCTTACTTAAAGCCTGTAAAATTCTTCTTAAAAAGGCTCTGCGCATCTTTAATTTCTTCACCAGCTCACTTACGGTAATCACTTTAGCGGGGCGCTGAGCAAAATAAAGAAGCGACTTAATCGCGTAATGTATATTTTTAGTAACTAACTTCATCTTTTACAAATACCGTCGCCTGAACAGGGCGGCATATCGCATCTTTCCGGATCCTTTCGCGCTATTGAATAATACTATAGACCCCATCCTGCACCCTGTTTCCTTCGAGACCACAGAGCACTTCACCATAAAGAGAAAGAAAATAGGCCTTTTTTCCTGCGATAATGACTCAAAATTACCCTGCCCCTTGCTGATAATCATATCGGCACTCTTATAAATGCGCTTAAACTCTTTTGAGCATAGAGCAAGTATTGTCCCGGGGGCATCTGTTCCGTTAGAAATCACCCGCGCCGCTTTGTCGATCCCGCAGGCTTTTGCGTCTTCAAATAACGCATCGTTTATAACGGGTTTCTCTTTAACGGCATAATAAATATTTTTATCCGGATACTCTTTTTTTATTTCTTCGATTAAAACCCGGTCAAATACCACCTCCCCGGCATTATCAGCAAGATACAAAATATTACCTGCTCCCTTTAATACCTGCCTGAACTTTGAATAATGAAATATAGACTTTTTATGAATAGATTTGCCTTCCTCTGCAAGTATCCTTTTTAGTTCTTCTTTTACATTTAAATTATTCTTAACCCCAAAATCTATAATATTTCCGGCAATAGCCAATTCCAGGGCTGTCAAAAGCCTGTCTTGAGAATGATTGATCTTATTCCTTAATTTACCCAATAGCCTTAAAGCAATGCGGTTGCTTTTTTGTTTTATTTCTTTATACGGGTCTCCGTTAGGACTTATTTTCTTTAAAATTGCGTATCCAAGTCTAGCTATTTCAGGAGGACTGGAGATAAGTGAAATCTTCGGTATTTTACCGGCAAACTCATCTATAATCCGCTTTTGCTGCCTTGGGGATGCTTGAACGATCCGCGCGCCCTCAAGTGCCTGACGAAAGAAACATGGAATACAATCTAAATAGGTCTTCATATTGCTAAAAGCTCCTTTTGGGTAATTGTCGCATTATGAATCTTCGATTTTAAAATCTCTACCAGCATTACATTATTTAAACTTACCCCTTCTTTTCAACGTATCCTCGGCACTTAAAGAAACGATATCTTTAATCGCCCTTTCGTCATAAACAGAAACCACATTAACTCCCTTGCAAGCAGAAGTAAAACTATCTTTTATCTTTAGAATTTCTTCTTTTGCTAATGGCTTGATGCCGCACGGCCTTAACGGAGTATTGAGTTGTATTTCATCCGGCTTGATATAATTTGCCAGGTAAATAAATTTATTAACGTCAGTCTTATTATTGTCGATGAACATTATCTGTAATGCCAATTTCCCACTATGCTCCTTTTTAAATGCCCTTATCCCTTCTAAAATACTACCAAATTGTATACCCTCGGCAGGCCCATTAATTTCCTGCAAGGATTCCGGAGAATAGGCATCTAACTTGGCAACGACAAAATCCGCCAAAACAAATTCTTTTCTTACTTCATCCAACCCCATCAAAGAACCGTTAGTTAAAACCGCGATACGCTCTTTGCGGATTAACTTTACTGCTTTTATCGTTTCTCCAAGATTTGCCGCTAAAGCAGGCTCTCCCCTGCCGGAAAAAGTAATATAATCTATACCGGTGTCGGGTAATTCCTCTAATTCGTCAATAACTTCTTTGATGGGAACATAAATCTTTCTTCCCAGTGTATGTTTTTTAATCGGCCCAAGCTGGCAATAAATGCAATTGAAATTACAGATTTTTTCTTCCTGCGAAAGCAAGTCTACGCCTAAAGAACTCCCCAGCCTCCATGAAGGGACCGGGCCGTAAATATATTTAAACGCAGATTTCATTACTTATCACCTGTAAATTCCTTTTAACGTCAGCTAAAAACTGCCTGATAATCGGCGAGTACTTCACCTTAATTAAAAATGCGATTTATTATACCTTCATCAGATAATCTGCTATCGCCCGGTAAAGCGTGCTTACCGCAAGTATTGAGCAATGCAAGTGATCTTTCGGCAAACCTTTTAACCGAGCTACCACTTTTCCCGATGAAATCGCTAATGCTTTATTGATAGTTTCACCATAAGCCATGTGCGCAACCATAGCGGCGCACGCCCTGGTGGCGCCGCATCCGTCTGTATAATATTTAACATCGATAATCTTCTTATTTTCTATTACTAAATAAAACTCCATAGAATCCCCGCAGGGGCCTTTTAAATATGATGAAGCGGTGGGGTCGTTCATCCTGCCGAAAAGCTTAGGGTCATTTAAAAGTTTAATTACCTCTTTGGGATAACCAAGCGATTCCTCTGTTGGATTACTCTTTTCCATATAAAAATCCCCCTATTAAGATTAGATGTTTATACGGCAGTGTATTCTTCTTTATCTTCAAATCTCGGGGTGTTTTGACCATTAACCGGAAGCTCGGATTCACTGATAAATGTTTCAAAATTTCCCAAACGGATACGCATTCCGCTGCGCTCGCTTGAAAAAATGTATTGTTTTTTTGTATCTAAGCTTTTAATGAAACTGCCATCCTCAGCGTAGGCAGAAATAAAATTAACCCCGTTATCCGTCAAGACGAATACCGGTATTTGTTTTGAAAGCTGGCATTTAGCCAAAGGCCCGATCACCCGGCGTACATCTTGGGAAGCACAACTCCATACCAAATCCGCATAATCGCGTATTAAATTAACTTCATCTTTGGCTATGCCGGTTGTACACACTGCTAAAGAAATTATTCTAACGCCGCTTTCTTTCTCTAATAAGCGCAATGCTTTTAGATCATCCGCAAAATGTCCGCATACGGTGACGGCAATAGTCTTATATCCTGACCCTATTGCTTCTTTGACCCCCCGAACCTGGTCGACTAAAGCATTCTCAAAGATTACCCGGCAACCGGAAATCTTAAGCTTCTTGATAATACCCTCAATGGGAGAAGTCAACAATATACTGTTCATCCTGCCCCCTATACCGCGGACAATATCCGGTATATCTGTAATAACTGTTCCCGCACCCTCACAAACCACAACCGCCGCATCAATTGCCTTTTTTCTTAACGCGAAACTCAACATCTCCGAAGCGCCGTATGGTACCTCAACCTCTCTGCAGGAAAACTTCCTCTTACCGGTAAAAAGGCCGTAATCTTTTATCTTTGATTCAATTGCGCTTTTGATAGCGGCCTTAATTGCTTCTTTATCGCTACCGCGCTTACCTCTGAAACCTTTATACAGATGACTTGCTAAGGGGCAGAACGTAAGCGTTGGATCGGTAATATTAATAACTTTCCCTTCGGACACGCTTACAAAGGAAGAAAAATATTTAACTATATGAATATCACGCTTATCTGTTAAATCCATTATTAAGCCTGTAGTTTTTCCCAAATCCGGCAAATTGCATCCTTGGCTGCTGAATCTTTATACTCGATTATAGTCTTGCCATCAACCATCGCTTCTACGACCGTTTTATCAAATCCGACTTTACCGATCAAAGGGATTCCGTTTTGATGGCAATACTCTTCTATTTTCTCCGACATATCAGGGTTTAAATCGTATTTGTTGACTACTAACTTCGATGGCACATTAAAATGTTTAGCCACTTCAATAACTCTCGATGCATCATGCAAACCGGATAAGGTCGGCTCAGTTACTACTATCGCACAATCGATGCCTGACAGAGACGCAATTACGGGGCAACCTATACCGGGAGCGCCATCAATAATAACCCAATCGCAGTTATTCTTCTCTGCCAGTTCTTGCGCTTTTTTTCTAACCAAAGAAACTAATTTTCCTGAATTCTCTTCAGCGATCCCAAGCTTGGCATGCACCATAGGGCCAAAACGCGTCTCTGAAATAAACCATTCTCCGGCAAGGTTCTCTTCCATCTTTATGGCGTCAACCGGGCAAATATGGCTGCAAAAACCACACCCCTCACAAACAACATGATCAATCACAAAATCATCGCTTATAGCGTTAAATCTACAGGCTACTATGCACTTTCCACATTGCTGGCATATCTTTTTATCAATTGACGCGCTTAAACCGCTCCTAAAATCATGGCGTTCTTTAATGTTTGGCTGTAATAATAAATGCAAATCCGCGGCATCTACATCGCAATCAGCCATAACTTTATTTCGCGCTAAAGCGGCAAACGCCCCTGTAAATACTGTCTTGCCTGTGCCGCCTTTTCCGCTAATAATAACTATTTGTTTCATGCCAATTTGCCCTTATTATATTTTCCCAGAAACGTCTTGAGCTGCTAAAACTATGGGGAACATTGTCGGAGCGCTGGTCAAGTAAGGATGCGTTGCTACTTGCAAAGTCTCTAATTCCGTAGCCGACATGCGCTTTTGAATTGCGACACCTATTATATTAATCATTTGCGCGCAGGACATACCGCAGCTTACCTGCCCTCCCAAAATGATCCCCGATTGCTTGGAGAAAATCAGTTTTATCTTACCCTTGGAGGCACCCGGTAAAGAAGCGGGATGCTTGTCTACGCCGTCAATGCTGCCGACAACAATTTCAAAACCTTCTTCCCGGGCGGTTTTTTCGGTAAGCCCGGCCGACCCCAAAACCAACCCGTCGATGTAAGTCGAATATACCGCAATAGTCCCCTTATTCTCGCGGATTACCTTAATCTGATAAAGATTGGCGCCCGCAATCCTTGCCTCGGCCGTTGCGGTAGAAGCCAGCATCACAGGAATTGCTTTACGGGTGTAGAAATCTCTTTTACAGGAACAATCTCCGATCGCAAAGATATCCGGATCGGTTGAGGTACGCATATACTCATCGGTCATAATACCCTTACAGGACCCAATCTCTAATCCGGCGTCCACGGCTATTTTTACATTCGGCTTTGAACCTACCCCAAGAATTACGCCCTCAACCGGCAGCTCTTTTCCGCCGCTGAATTTGGCCCTTTCAACTTTATCCTGTCCGGCTATTTCCTCGACTTTGGTATTGGTTAAAATAGTAACTCCTTTTTCCCGCAAACGCGCCTCGGCCATCTGCGAAAATTCGGGGTCAAAGGAATTAGCAAGTATCTGAGGAAGCATTTCAACTAAAGTGACGTTGATGCCTTTGATTTTAGAAAGCTCATCGGCAAACTCCACCCCGATAAATCCTCCGCCTATGACTAACACATTTTTGCACTGCTTAATCTGGCTTATCACGCTTTTTAAATAACCCATTTCTTTGTTTATCGGGTATACCCCTTTTTTATCCACTCCCTTGATAGGCAAAATTATGGGAGTTGAACCGATCGCTAAAATTAATTTTTCATAGGAATACGTACCTTTATTTCTTGTCTCTACAGTCTTACTTTTACGGTTTATGCTTACAGCGGAATCAACAACAACCTCAACGTTACTCTTCTCCAAAGATTCCATTCCTAGTTTATTTTCATCGGGATTACTAAGGCTGGCAAACATATATGGGATTCCGCAGGGAATAACCCCGTCCGCTACATCTTTCATCACCGTAATGCTCTTTGCGGGATAATATTTCCTGGCAGTTACTGCGCATACTACTCCCGCGGGCCCTGCGCCAATAACCAATATATCCGAATTTTTCTTCGTCATATCTCCTCTTCTTTGAGCGTTTCCAAAATTACGCACATGCTATGAATAACTGCAATATTATTATTTTTACAAAATTTAATCGCGGCTTCGTTCTCTGCTCCGGGTTGAATCCATACTCTTTTTATACCCTTCCGAAAGCATTCTTTTAAAATGTTTTCGGTTACCGACGGAGGAGTTACGATATTAACGACATCAACGCTATATGGAATATCGCTTACGGTCTTATAACAAACCTTGCCGTCGACTTCGCTTATACGCGGGTTAACAGGGAAAACTTCATAGCCCCGCCCTGTTAAAACTTTAAAGATCTTATAGGCAAATTTGGATTCGTCCCTGAATGAGCCTGCTACAGCAAATCTTTTTTGTTTAAGGAAATCTTTAATCAAATTTTCCATTTTTGATGGCGCTGTAAAGCTCCCGGAAATCTTTTTTATATTCCGGGAACGCTTTAACCATAGGCTCTCCCTTAGAATAAGCCATGGCGATTTCTTTTCTAAAAGGTATCCTCATTAAAACCGGAACGCTTTCTCGCTTACAATATTCTTCCGTCTTGTTATTACCTAAGTCAGCGCGGTTAATTACTACGCCAAAGTGAATCTTTAATTTCCTCAAGACCTCTACAGCTAAAATCAAATCATTCAAACCAAACGGCGTCGGTTCGGTCACTAACACACAAAAATCACTGCCTTTAACTGAAGTGACTACCGGACAGGATGTTCCCGGAGGGGCGTCAATAATAACGGTTTTATCAGATTTAATATGTCTTTTGGCTTGCCGAATGAGCGGCGGAGACATTGCTTCGCCGATATTAAGTTTTCCGTGAATAAATTCAATCTCCCCGGAATTACCGAGCTCTACCACGCCGATTTCCCTATTAACTTCTTTTATTGCTCCTTGAGGACATAGGGCGCTGCAGGCACCGCAGCCATGGCATAGATGCGCAAAGATTAAAGAAGTTCCTTTTTTGCCATCTTGGCCGGGGAGTACCGCTAGCGCATTATAAACACAGACCTCGGCACATTTGCCACAATAAGAGCATTTAGATTCGTCGATTTCCGGGACGGGTATATACGCCTTTTCCTGTTTTTCAATGCAGGGCTTTAAGAAAATATGGGCGTTGGGCTCCTCTACATCACAATCAAGAAATTGCACATTATCTAAAGATAAAGCCAGATTAACCGCAACTGTAGTCTTTCCCGTGCCGCCTTTTCCGCTTGCTATTGAAATAATCATACTATTTACCCTTTATAGCGACAACTGTCCTTTGGACTTTACTTTGAAATTCATTAATGCTAAAGCCCTTATTAACAAAATAATCCCTGGCTTCGTCTAACCGGTGCTTGGCATAGTCATGCGTCCTGCCTTCATGCGTATGGCAGGCGTTAATGATCTCTAGCCCTTTATCGCTAAAATCGCTTAAGACTGCCTTGCCGCTGGGGTACAACAAACGGCTTATCTCATCTAAAACCGCGAGCGGCCTCGTAAGATGATGAAATACATTGATGGAAAATATAGTATGAAAACTTTGGCCCGGAAAACTTAAGCGCTCGGCGTCTTCGATCCTGAAGGCAACCTGTTTTTCCAGGCCAAAATACCGCAAGTTTAGCATAGCTATCTCTTGTTCCTGATTAGAGATATCTATACTCGTGAAGCCATAACCACGCTTAGCCAAAGCAAGGGCAAAATGCCCCTTACCGGTCCCGATTTCAAGGATTTCCCCGGAAATAGGCAGGGATTTATCGAGGATAAAATCTCTTTCCTTTTCTAAATCGTAACCGTTACTTTGGTAAAAACGGACTCTTTCTATATACCTTGTATGGTTCTCTAAAACTTCTTTATCCAAAGGGGCCTACTTATTTGTCATATCTTCAAGCAAAGACTCTAAATCCTCTTCGTGCTCAATCTCATCCGCCATTATTCCAAGCGCAAGATGATACGTGACCGCATCTTTATCCTTCGTTGCTTCCGAAAGTTTCTTGTAGACTTCTATGGCGCATTGTTCACCTTTGATATTTTGTTTCAAAAGCGCCTTAACCGAAGGATCCTCCGGGGCATCATAACCGCAATTTGTCTGTTTATACCAATCCTCGGGCTTTAAAATAGGCGTACCGCCTAATTGAATGATCCTTTCGGTAAGCATTCCGGCATGCTTCAGTTCTTCGCCCGCATGCTGTTCTAACTCGCCGACAACCGCGCCGCGCATTTGCCCGCGCGCGATTTTAGCGCCTACCCAATACTGATAATAGGCAAGCCATTCATCCGCGAAAGCTTTGTTTAACAAAGTAACTATTTTCTTTACATCAGCGCCGACCAACTCCCTTGCTTTTGTACCCATATAAACTCCTCCTTGTAATTATTCTCTTACCATCCTTATTCCGCACTTAGGGCAGTTCATCAATGCGCAGGGTGTGCCTGCCTGATGAGGCACCTTTTCGCCGCACGAAGGGCATACGCAATTGCCTCCCGGGCCGGCATTGCCCCTACTGCCCCTACCCATCCCTATACCTCTTCCCATACCTGGGCCTTGGCCTCTGGGGCCAGTTCCATCTCCTCTTGGCATATTATCACCTCCTCATCCTACAACCTTACTGCTTGTTTTTTTAAAACTTCCGCCTTATCCGTCAATTCCCAACTAAAACCCGCGTCATCACGGCCAAAATGCCCGTAACAGGCGGTCTTCCTATATACCGGACGCAGTAATTTAAGCGAATCAATTATACCTCGCGGTGTAAGCTTAAAATTATCGCGAATAAGCTTGACGCATTTATCATTGGGTAACTTACCCGTGCCATAGGTCTCTACATAAACAGAAAGCGGCTCAGAGTAACCAATAGCATAAGCTAACTGAACAAGGAATTTATCAGCTAACCCTGCCGCGACCATATTTTTGGCAATATAACGGCTCATATAAGCCGCAGAACGATCAACCTTTGTGGGGTCTTTCCCTGAAAATGCCCCTCCTCCGTGCGCGACAGTCCCACCGTAGGTATCCACGATTATTTTTCTGCCGGTCATCCCGGTATCGGATTGCGGCCCGCCGATTAAGAACTTGCCGGTTTGGTTAACGTAATACTTTGTGTTTTTATCAACCAGGTGCTTTAAAATCGGCTTAGTAACAACGTCAATAAGTTCTTGTCGCGCCCTGAGAGTGATATTTTTGCCCATTTTATCCAAGATTTTATCGGTATGTTGGCAGGCAAGCACAACCGCATCTACGCGCTTAGGCAGACCGTTTTGATATTCAACCGTAACCTGCGATTTACAATCCGGGCCCAAATATTTTAATATGCCGGACCTGCGTACATCTGCCATACGTTTTACCAATTTATGCGCGAGCATTATCGGCAGAGGCATATATTCTTTTGTTTCATTACAGGCGTAACCAAACATAATCCCCTGGTCTCCTGCCCCGCCGGTATTTACTCCTTGAGCGATATCGGGAGATTGGCTATTAATTGTATTAACAATCGCGCAAGTCTCATAATCAAAGCCATACCTGGGATGGGTATAACCTATATCTTTGATAATCTCGCGGGCGAGCTTCTGGATATTAACGTAGGCGGAAGTCGCAATTTCCCCTCCGATAACCAAAAGCCCCATCGTAACATATGTCTCACATGCCACTCTGCTCCTCTGTTTATCCGGATCGAGTTTTAAAACTTCATCTAATACGCCGTCGGATATTTGGTCGCATAACTTATCGGGATGGCCTTCTCCTACGGATTCAGAGCTAAAAAAATACTGATGCGTGTTCATTGATCCTCCTAAATCGAAATTGTCTCATTCGGACATTGGTTGACGCAAGCGCCACACTCAACGCAATCGTCACTGATAACGGCCTTATCTTTTTCTATTTTTATAGCGTTTACAGGGCAAATGTCTTTACATGTGCCGCAGCCATTACACTTATTTTTATC
This sequence comes from Candidatus Omnitrophota bacterium, assembly GCA_028712255.1. NCBI lineage: Bacteria > Pseudomonadati > Candidatus Omnitrophota > Candidatus Omnitrophota bacterium. The sequence goes on along the minus strand of JAQTQJ010000020.1, from coordinate 7,556 downwards.
TACTTTCGCTGCCATAGATAATCCTTACTGTTTATTCTTGCCGGGCATACCAGCCTTTGAGCCGACGCTTGGCCCTGAAACTGCCTTAAACTCTCCTTTTTTGTATTGCTCAATTGTTTCCTTGACCGTGCCTGAGGCTCCGGTAAAAACTTCTATTCCTACAGCCTGTAATGTTTGAAAGGCATTAGGGCCTACATTTCCCGTAACCACAGCTTTGACCTTTTTTGAAGCAACCAATTGCGCAGATTGGATTCCTGCGCCTCCCATAGATTCGATATTCGGGTTTTTGACAGCCTCAAATTCTAAAGAATCGGTTTCAATAATAATAAAATACTGACACCTGCCGAAACGCGGATCTACCTTAGAATCCAGGCTGCCACCTTCTGAAGTAACGCAAATCTTCATATATTACCTCCCGGATGATCACAATTCTCCTTATGAGGATGATCACATTCTTCTTTTTCCAAACCGTAACCCTTACCCGCCCCAGGATTGCAAAGGCTCTCTCCGCCTTCCAGGGTGCCTTTTTTAAGCTGCTCTACTACTTCATTGATTTTCCCGCTTATTCCTACAATCGTTTTGATGTTATATTCCTCGAAAAATGAAGTTGCCCGCATCCCCATACCGCCGGAGACGATACAGTTGACGCCTTTTCCATGCAAAAACTCGGGAATTGCTCCAGGCTGATGCCCGGGATTAGCTACCTCTATTCTCTTGGTTACCTTGCCGTCTTCAATATCAACAAGGGTAAAAGTCGGACATCTGCCGAAATGGGCAGACACGAACTCTCCGTCCGTAGATATGGCTACTCGCATAATCGCTCCTTCTTTTATAAGCTAGGATGAGGGAACAAAATTAAAATCTATCCCCTCATCCTATAACAGTTATCCACTCTTTTCTACCTCGGCTTTTTCCAAAGTCTCAATGCGGCTTTGAATATCCTCAAGCTGCTTTTTTAAAACATCGGCTTGATTTTTCAGGATATCAGCTTCCTGCTTCGGAACAATCACAGCTGTATCAGGATACGCTCCGCCAAAAGCAGGCATCCCCATCGAAGCTCTTTGCCAGCCAGGAAGCCCGGTAGCGTAAAACCAGTTTCTCCGGCCTCTGCCGCCGCCACAGCCATAAAACCCTTTACCCTGGTCAAAATAACCTCTGCCGGGCGCAGAGTTCAGATAACCGGGCGCAGAATAACCGGCACAGAAACCCGCCGCTCTTCCTGTCATCGGGCCCAATCCCATAGGGCCAGTTCCGTCTCCTCTTGGCATATCAAACACCCCCTTTCCTTTACTTCCTTGAATTTTATCGCCTTTGGCATTTAACTTAACAACACAGTACCCCATTCCTTTTCCCGTCAATGGCCCTAATCCTGCCGGGCCCATACCATCAAATTTAGGCATTTTTAACCTCAATTGTTGTAAATGGAAACCATTTCCATTATCAACGAAAAAAATATAACCTTACTTTCCGGCGCAATTATTACATAAACCGTAAAATTGGATAAGGTGATTAGTAATCTTAAACTTATATTTTTGCCCTAACCCCTTCTCGGTTTGATTAAGCAGCTCTACTTCATCATCAATAAAATCAGTATAGTCGATTATCTTATGGCATTGGGTACAAACCAGGTGATGGTGATGATGCGCTCCCTTAGGTCCTTCGGCAAACTCATACCTGGACCTGCCGTCTCCAAAATCAAGCTTATATATCATGCCAAGGCCTGATAACACATCCAGCGTCCGATATACAGTAGTCAGGCCTACGCTGGGATGCTTAGAATGGATCTTCATGTATATATCTTCGGCGCTTAAGTGACCTTCGGACTTGGATAAAACATCCAGGATAGCCTCCCGGCCCAAGGTAAGCCGATACCCACATCCTCTAAACTTACCATGCCACCACCCCTGTCCTCTACACTCGCCTCTTGGCATATATCTCCTTATTGAAAATGGTTTCCATTACTAAATATACTACACAGGCTTATTCTTGTCAAGGATTTTTTATTCAAAAGCGGCTCTACTAAAAACTACCCGGATCCTGTGGGTGTAAAGTATTGGGTGAACTTAAAATTGGAGACTGTTACTAATCAAAATAGGTCTCTAGCGTCGGCTTATTATAAGAATGCGTTAACGATACTCGAACTCTCTAACCGCTTCCTTATCAATATGTTAGAGAAAATCCCCAGGGGAAGAACAAGATACTGAAAACAATCGCTTCGAACTACACCCTACATGGAGAATAGTATTACTGGGGTTCCTCTCGTATGAACCGAGGGGAAACCTCTCTGGATTTATTAGCCTAATTATATGCGCAATACCTCAATATATCAATAATATTTTGGCTTTAGAGAGGCGAATTACTGGGTTAGCGACGGGAAAAGCTCGAAAGCTGTCCTTTTTGTCCGCCCATTTTTAGCTCTAATTGGTTGGCGATTAATTCATATATATATTCTGTTACTACATTATAATTATCATTAATAATCCACGGATTCTTGTTCCTCTCTATTGGCGCTCCCCAATCAACGGATTGTTTAGCTATTTCTTTTACCCGGGGTGGATCAATCGAAATAATTTCTCCCTTTACTTCATTATCAATCTGCGCGACATAGCCTCCATAGTTTGAAAACATATCCATATAGTATAAGTACGTATACTCATAAAATCTACCGTTTACCTTTACCGGCTCCCATTCCCTCGGTATCGGCGGATGTTGCTTCGGATGGTAACCGCCATGCTTGGCAGCAGCTACATACCAGTGATTACTTACCTGCATTTTGCCCGCTACTATTCGAAAAGTTTCCAGAGGGACCCAAATAGACTCCTTTCCACTCAGTTTTTTGTGGCTAATCTCTTTTCTTTCATAACGGCCCGAAGCCATCATTTCATAAACTCTTTTGACCTCTTCCTCCTGTTCCCTCTTATACTCCAGCTTATTGATAAGGCTCTTTACTGCTTCAGTGTCGCTGGCATTGGGAGCGAGTTTAAGGTATTGCTTGAGATTTTTTACTGCAGCGCTGTATTTTTTAGTTTTCTCCTGCACCATTGCCAGCTGGTAGTAAGCATCCGGCCAGTCCGGCGCAAGGCTTACCGCCTGCTCGAACTCCTTGATCGCTGGGGCATAATCTTCTGTAGAACTTGCCATCTCAAGAGCAGCCAAGCCGCGGTCAAAATGCCGTTTTGCTTCTGCGGAGACGCTTTGCTTTCCGTATGACAATGTGATTCCACAAAACAAAATTGAAAGAGTCGATAGGAGAAAAGTTATTTTCTTCACTTATTACTTACTCCTTTTAGTTTTAAACATTACCACTTCTGCCCCAGCACCTCCGTATGTTTTTGTTTGCAGTTAGCTCTGCTGACGAGCCTCTTTCAAGATTCCCAAAGTTATTAACATTTAGTACTACATCTGAAACAAAAACTATGACCGCCGGAATCCTTCACACAATTCTCATGAACCGCGTAACATTCTCCATTAAGTGTGTTATAATACGGGGCAAGCTGACTGCATCTTGCTATCATTTTTCCTTTATCATCATAGCAACACAAATCTCCTTCATCCGCAGTAGATTTCGATGGCATTGGTATTGTTAACAAACAAATAGCAGCAATTACAGAAAAAAATATCGTCTTCTGCATCTTCTCCTCTTTTTTATTAGTTCGACAAATAACAAGTCAAAAATTAAAAAAAGCAACCCCTTATTTTAGGAGTTGCCTTGAATTTTTACTATGCGCATCTCATTTACGCCTCTTTGTAATGAGCTTATTCTATACCAAATACTTTTTGCTGTAAATCATTATTTCGAATCGTTTTATCGTATACTACAAGAAGCAATCTCCGTGTGGCCGGGCAGTAATATTGCACAAGGGGAAGCCCTCCCTGTAAACAGCTATTGGTAAATTTGAGAGGTATCCACGATAAGGACGCCCAGAAAGGGCTTACCATAGAAACACTTTCTGTAAACAGGCAAGGCAAAATTTGAAAGGGATTTCCTCACCAAGATTGGACCAATGTAATAATAAAACTTGCTATCGGAAAGTACTATTCTGAAAGCAAACCATCTATCAAGCTAGAAATACCTGCAACTTGAACTTGGACTGCTTCATAAAGATCAAATAGTGAAGTTACTTCGGGAAATGTCCATAAAACAAGCCATTCTTCGCTAGTTATCTCTAATTTTATTCTGTCTTCCCAATACAGATATTTCTTAAATCCTAAAGTTTCTTCTAGCGAATATGAATAGGGTGATTTTTCTATTTTGATTTTATGTTTGTAAACTACCAATGTATGTTCTATGAAGCTTAGAACGTACTCCAAGCTCTTCCTGAGACCACTTGTAGTAACGTGCCGGTGAGGACGCTGGTGTTGCAGCCGCCCTGGCATCCGGACCGCTTAGCGAGAAACTCAATGGATGGTGGAAAAATAATTTATCTAACCGATCGGAAGGGATCGCTGGAAGGAAAACGGGAGTTTGCGAAAAAGATTGGCTCGAACTTTCGTCTCGCCGGCGCTAAGTTGCGTTTTGACTATAGGTTACCCTATAGTCATCTTGTCAAAAACAGGCAAAAAGAAAAATGGGGTCCAGATTCACAAAAAAACGAATTTTCTTTGGATCTGAAATCCTTTAATTTTTTCTCCCCCACCTGAAAATCCCCCAGGATAAACCACCTACTGAAACATCTCTATCCCCGCCCCCCTGGCAAACAATCTTTCCCGGAAACAACCTCTTCCTGCAGAATGCAGGACACCGGCCTATCCTTTAAGGCCGGGTGTTAATAATACCGGGGTAAAGCTGGTTCATAAGGAAACAGCTATAATGCACCGCGCCCTGGGGGGCGCTCCCGCATTGAGCGCGCAATGGCGCTCGCTGGGCCGCTCGCTTCCTGCTAATGCAGCGCGGGTTCGGCGTGGCTCGCCGCTTTACAACAATAAAAAAATACACGGTCGCGGCGTGCGTCCTCGCTTCAGCCAGCTTTTACAACCTAAAAACAAAATTTTTATAGGAAAGAAGCTCGGCCGCTTCCCGCTCTACAACAAGAAAAGAGCCAGGGTCGCGGGATGCCCCGCCTCTTGCGGGCAGTGCGTCAAAACCCGATGGGGCGGGCGTGGTGCGGGCACGCCCGCCCCACAACTACGCTTGGCGCCAGCAAAATTTGGTGCGGGAAAATTTTGCCGCTTCAAAGAACAGAAAAGAAAATTTTTGAGAAAGGACATTTAAGCAGTTATCTTCTTTATGTCGTTTATTGAGTTATACAAAGCCGTTGAAACAATTTCTAGATAGATGTCATCTATTTGGATAAATTTAGTAGGAGATCTAATAGCCTGCTCGGTTAATTTACTAAGGCTATCTTCCACTAATTTTAACGAGTTCAATTCTAGGTTGATTTTATCGATGATATCTAGACAATTACTACATATTTTCTTTTTCCTTGCCATGTATCCCCCTTTTTGATCTGCAATAAAGTAGCCTACCGCTCAAATACTTCGATTACAAAAAACACAATAAATGAAATTAAGGCTATAATTATCCCTGCCGCAATTCTCTGTTCATAAAACCTAAAATATCTCTCCATGTTGTTCCTTTTGGTGAATGGAAATTGGTTTGAAAAGAGCGCTTTTAGTGGTAGAATACCTACAATAATAGTCAATATTTGATTACTAATATATTAATACCAATATGTTGTATAGTCAAGGAAAAATATGATAGGGGAACAAATAAAGAAATTCCGAAAAAAGAAAGGATGGTCTCAGCAAAAATTGGCTGAAGAATCCGGGTTATCTTTTAATACAATTACACGAATTGAACAAGGAATAGGCGATTCTCCTACTCTTAATACATTAGTTAAGCTGGCAGATGTTTTAGGAGTTGGGCTTGATGAATTAGCGGGGAGGAAGTAATTGACAAGAACCCATTTCTATGTTACAAATAAATCAACAATTTGGTATAAAGTGGTATCGTTTGAAGGGGGAACTGCCACTATAATATAACGCAAACCTTCGCTTAAGCAGGCGAAGGTTTTTTATTTAAATATTATGTTAGATTATGGTAGTTTAAGCGTCTATTATAATTAGAAAGGCACAAGGCAAAATGGAGACAAATATTTTAAAAGCTTTATGTAATTTAGCAAAATACCGGAATAATGATTTAAAATCCATATACAAAGGCGGCAATAGGGCTAACGCAATGGGTGATGCCCTAGAGTACTATGCTAAAGATTTATTTTGCGATAGTTTTAAAGAAGGCAATATTGAGAATAAAGATAAAATACACAGCCAATATTTCTCTTACATTGGCAACCAAAATAACCCGCCTGATTTCATAATAAAACAAGCCGATGCTATAGAGGTTAAGAAGTTAGAGGGTTTTGGCACATCGCTTGCTTTAAATAGTTCTTACCCAAAGGCAAAATTGCATGCTGATAGCCCAATGATCACCACTCATTGTAGAAGTTGCGAAAAATGGTCGCAAAAAGATATTATATATTTAGTTGGAGTTGTGATCGGCGGGAAAGTCAAGTCAATCTGGTTTGTTTATGGGGATTGCTATGCGGCTGATAGGGAAGTATATGAAAGGGTTAGGAATGCTATCGTTGCCGGGGTAAAAGAAATTAGGGGCGTAGAGTTATCTGAAACTAATGAGCTTGGAAGAGTCAATAAAGTTGACCCTCTGGGGATTACTTACTTGCGGGTAAGGGGAATGTGGGGTATTGAGTCTCCCATGAAAGCTTTTGATTATTTAACTAAAGATTACGAAGCAGATAACTTAGTAGCTTATGCCGTAATGAAAGCTGATAAATATAATTCTTTCCCGAAGGAAGACAGGGACAGGATTGAGTCTTTGAAAAATAAGGTTTTATCAATAAAGGATGTAGAAGTGAAAAACCCTAACAACCCAGCTAAGTATATTCCTGCTAAATTATTTAGGGTATTGTTTTAAATATGTATAGGTTTGTTACTTCTGAACAGCGTTCTGAATTAATGCGCAAGATTAGGAGTAACAATACTAAGCCAGAATTATTATTACGAAGCAAATTATGGGGGCAGGGGCTTAGGTTCAGCAGAAAAACAAGCAAGCTCCCTGGTAAGCCGGATATAGTTTTAGAAAAGCCCAGAGTTGCTATATTTATTGATGGTGAATTTTGGCATGGTTATAAATGGCGAGAAAAGAAGAAAAAGATCAAAGCTAATAGGCGGTATTGGGTGCCGAAGATTGAAAGGAATATACTTCGGGATAAACGGAATAGCCAAAAACTAAGAAAGTCTGGTTGGAAAGTTATCAGGTTTTGGGAACATCAAATAACAAAGGATTTATTGAAATGTATAAAGAAAATAAAAGAATTGAAGAAGAGCCCCCTAAAGTAGTATCGCTTTTTAGCGGTTGTGGCGGTTTGGACCTTGGTTTTGAGAAAGGCGGGTTTAAAATCGTATGGGCAAATGAATTTGACAAAACTATTTGGGATACGTTTACGGCTAATTTTCCAAATACGCCTCAAGATAAGCGTAGTATTGCAGATATTCCATTATCAGAAATCCCCAAAGCAGATGGGATAATTGGCGGCCCT